>NZ_JBFTLO010000006.1:0-162688 GCF_056396485.1 Psychrobacillus sp. 05T411
AACAACGTACGCCTAAGGGCGGCGGGGATGGCTCATCGCTCACCCGGCGGAAAGCGTACGACTGTAGCGAAAATCACAGCGGACACTTTATTCGCCTTACTACCACGCAGTTTCCCTATACTACGTACAATATAAAGAATGCCATACCTTGTATTACTAAAAAAAAGTTATACATATGTTTAAACTTTTTTAGCTTCCTAGGCAATAAAAAAACCGTGAGAATTTTTCTCACGGTTTTACTTTTAGTCTCCCTATTACTTTCACCGATAATTGCGTAATAATCTCCGCAAAAACTAAACCCATCGCTATGGAGCCTGAGATAATAAGTGCAACTGATGCATATTCCATTGCCACAGTATAATCCTTCTCTATCACATTTCGCATTGCATTATAAGCAGAGCCACCTGGAACTAACGGGATAATGCCTGCTACGCTAAAAATAATCATCGGCATTTTAAATCTTTTGGCCATTAAATGCGCAACAAAAGCAACTGTAAATGCACCGGCGAATGAGGACTTTGCAGGGTCATTACTTAAATCGTCTACATAAGAATATACAAGCCAGCCCGTCATACCAACAATACCGCAATAGAAAAGTGATTTTTTCGGCGCATTAAATATAACTCCAAACCCTGCTGCTGCTGCAAAACTTAAAATCCCTTGCATGAAATACGACATAGGCAAACCTCCTTAAAATGACAAACCTAATGCAACCCCTGCACCAATGGCAAAAGCAGTTAAAAACGCTTCTGCTCCTTTTGATACACCGGAAACAAAATGGCCTGCCATTAAATCACGTACAGCATTCGTTATAAGTAATCCCGGGACAAGTGGCATGACTGAACCAATAATAATGGAATCAACTTCATTTCCCATTCCCCATGAAACCGAAAATATGGCGATCAAACATATAAATAATGCCGCTAAAAACTCCGCAAAAAATTTCACCCTCGTTTTCATCTCTAACATCGTAGAAATAGAAAACCCTACGCCTCCAGCTATTAACGCAGTGGGAACGTCTTTAAATGTACCTCCGTATAACAAAAGAAAAGAAGCAGATGCAATAGATGCGGCTACTATTTGTATCCATAATGGGAGCGTTTTATGTTCCTTTTCAATACTAACCAGCTCTGCATGCGCTTCTTGTAAAGTAATTTCCTGATTCACAAGTTTTCTCGAAACGCTATTTACAAGTGCTATTCGTTCTAAATCCGTTGACCTATTACTAATCCTTACTAGTTTAGTTGGAAGGCTATTACTTCCTGTAAATATGATGCCAGTCGGTGTGACAAAACTTTGTGATTGCGTTAGTTGCTGCGAAACCGCCATCCGATCCATTGTATCTTCTGCACGATACGTCTCCGCTCCACTCTCCATCATTAAACGGCCTGCAAGTAAACAACATTCTACTGCTAATTCGGCGTTTTGCGACAATCAGAACACCTTCCTTTGTAAAGTGAAATTCAACTACGATAATCTTATCGAACGTTGATAATAAAAACAATGAAAACTAAAACTTTCTTCCCTATTCATCCGTCTAATCTAATATAATAGATAAGTACTAGAAAAGGAGAATCATCATCATGTCCACCCATCCACGATTCCAAAAAAAAGGACGTTGGATTGATATTACGTTTATCATAACTATTCTTGCATTAAGTAGTTTAACGGTTTTTCTTCTAACGCTTCCAGATCCTGCAAAAAAAGAAAAAGAAGTAGTATCAGCCAACCTTCCAACTGTTCCAAAAGAACAAATTAATGAAAGCGATTCGGTATATCCAGGAATTCGTATTATTACGGAAACGTCTAATGATGAAAAAACACCGTATGCAATTCAATTTCCGCAAAGTAACGTTCCCCAATTCAATGACCTTGTAAAGACTTATACAAATAATTTGAAAAAATTGTATTTAAAGGAAACCGATGATTTACCTAAATCGAATATACATCGTAGCGGCGAATTGAATATATCATTTGAAGTTTTTCAGCATACAACAGGCTATTATTCTTTTGTAATTCATTCTTATATGAATTCAGATGGAGCTAACGGATTATCCGAAACGAGAATTTTCCGTTTGCATAATCAGTCTGGACACATGCTCACAATTAATGACTTGCTCGCGGACAATGAAAAAGCACTTGTGAAACTTGCTACAAAAGTAAGAGAATCTATACTATCCGATGAACAATTGAATCCCTACATACTTCAAAAACAATTTACAGAAAAAACAATGCCTACTTGGGATAATTATTCGAACTTTTCCTTGAAGAAGGATTCAATCGAATTTTATTATGACGACTATGAAATTACCGCTGGTGCGGCAGGATCTCCAATCGTATCTATTCCACTCGAGGATATGAACGAAATTATCGCCGACAGTTTCAAACTCCCGGAGGTAGCTATTCAACCACCCAAAACGTCATCAGCCAAAGAAGAGGAACAACCTTCCGGTGAAAAACAAAAGGATGACAAAGTTGTAAATTCATCTACCAAAGTTGTTGCACTCACATTTGATGATGGCCCAAACCCAGATTCAACTAGATTGATCCTCGATACACTAAAGAAGTATAATGCCAAAGCCACGTTTTTTATGCTCGGAAGTCGTGTTTCTTTCTATCCGGAGATAGTAAAGGAAATGAAGGAAGCTGGACATGAGTTAGGCAACCATACATGGAATCATATAGATTTAACAAAGGCTTCTGCTGAAAAAATTGCTTTAGAGATTAATAATACGAGTGACGCGATTGAACAAGCATCCGGTAGTAAACCAACTGTATTCCGCCCACCATACGGAGCTGTAAATAATATTGTTCGTGCACAAACTTCCCTGCCAGTCGTTTTGTGGGATGTAGATACGCTCGATTGGAAATATCGAAACGCTGATCATTTACTTACACATGTAAAAAAACATGTGAAGGAAGGTTCTACTATTTTAATGCATGATATACATATGTCTACAGCAGAAGGTTTAGACGCTGTACTTGCCTACTTGCAAGACGAAGGCTATTCGTTTGTTACAGTATCTGAGTTGAATAATGTGGCAAACTGAATAAATTTTCTCCATAACAAAAGTGCAAGGACCTGCATAGAAATGGGATAGATGAATGGAATGACGCACATTAGAGATAGTGCTTGGTAAGAGTCCACTGGGATTTCCGCTTCAGTGTGGACGCTTTCCACGGGGTGAGCGTTCGACTGCAGCGAAAATCATAGCGGTCACTAGTCAACTCACTAAGACGCATTTTCTCTATATCACGTATAATATAAAAAACTCCAAAGCGTTATAACGCTTTTGGAGTCTTTTTGTTTTAATACGACAGTTTACTTAATTGTTTAAACGAATTAAGATTATAGCTTTTGATTTCTTTCATGGCGATTGTATATAAAGAATCTTCCACATAAATCATTCGCTGGATACTTTTTTCCCACTCTTCGTATTGCAAAGAAGGATTTTCTGGGTTTAAAAGGTTTCCTTTTAAAACAATCCCATTCTCAGGTGTAATTTCATACACTAGTGCCCCATCTTGCTTAAATTCTGCATACTCTTTTCCTTTTTTATAAATGGAAATTGGGAAACCATATAACCCTTTTTCACTGTGCTGGAACAAAGCATGATGATCATATTGAATCGAGGAGTATGTTCCTTGGTTCCCAATTATTTCGGTATCCAATTCTTTCGGTTTCGTAAAATCACTTACATCAAAAAGGGAAACCTTCATGCCACCTGTCATTATAAGAGGTTGCTTATTACCAAATTGCGTATCTACGATTGTTTCATAACCAAAACCTATTAAATGATTTTCATCTAATGGATGCAAGTAATTACTAAAACCTGGGATTTTTAATTCCCCTAATACCTTTGGAGCGGTTGGTTTCGCTACATCAATAACAAATAATGGGTCTGTTTCTTTAAACGTCACCATATATGCTTTATCTCCCATAAATCTTGCTGAATAGATTCGCTCATCTTTTGCTAGGCCAGTTATCTGGCCTACCGTTTTCATCTGTTCGTCAAGTATAAATAGATTATTTTCGGATACTTTATTTTCATCCCAGCTATTCCCTTTTGTCGTTACTGTTCGGAAATAACCTTTATGCTCATCCATGGAAAACTGATTTAATATCGTTCCTGTTAAACGATTCGACGCAATAAATTGCACAGATGTATCGTTTAATGCAAACTTAAATACTTCTGTGTCCATTTCTCCTGGATTCCAAATCATTTTTTTCGCATTGGAATTATTCTGTTCATAAATGGTTGATGTTAAATATAGGCTATCTTTTGACATGTATAATTGTTCACTGCCGCCAAGATACCCTTTCGTTTTTAATTCATTTTCTACTGGATTTGATACATCGATTGCCGAAATAATACTATAGTTTCCTCCCATAGTGCTAGGAAGGATTGCGATGTTATTATAGCTCATCGGTTTTGCTTCCTTGTCGAATTTGGAATCATACGTAAATGGGCGCAACTCCGCATCTTCGTTTTCTTCTATCATCCAGAACTTCGGATAAACAGTCGTAACATAATATAAGGTATTATTTGTTAGGCGTGCGCCATTCATATACCCTTCTGTCGCAATTTCCCTTGTTTGTTTCGGTGTTGCTGGATTGGAAATGTCATAGAAATATACAGTTGTCATCGAATCCATTGGTAAGGACATGCTATCCATCCTATTTGTACTTTCCATTTCCAGTGTGCGAAAAACGTTTTTCTGTCCGATAACCATTAACGTATTATTTGATAATAGTAAATGAGTCGGATAAAAGTCTTGCGCAAATGAGATTTTCTTTTCTTCTTTCATCTGCTTTGGATCTTTTACATTAACAATAACTACATTATTTTCACTAATCGTAAATACATGACTACCATTTGTTTTTACGATATCGGCTTCATCCACACCTTCTACTTGGTTATTTGTAGTAGAATAGTCTCCTCCTTGACCACCACTGGAGGAATCTTTAGCTTCCATCGTATTAGCAGATTCAGCAGTTACCGCTGCTCCATTCTGTTGTGTCGTTTGTAGTTCTTTTACCTTTTCAAAATAAGCTTTTAATTGTTCTTTGGATTGGACGGTTTGCATTTCACTGCTTTCTTTAAATGCTTGATTGGTTGATACATTGCGTTCGGCACTTATCTCTGTTTTAGAAAAATAAAATGCACCTGTAATTCCAATTATTAAAACGAATGCAATGGTCGATATAAGCCACTTTTTCACTTTCATCTTCCTTTCCTAAATTCCTTGTTAATCCATTAGACTGAAAATTCACCTTTTAGTTTCACTAAAGTTAGAAACTATTTAATTTACAAAATTATTATTTATCTAATAGAGTATTCTATATTATTAGGCTATTATAATAGTATGAAGGGGATATACAAAAAAGCAAAGGAGATTAGTTGTGAAGACACTTACACGATTTTCAAACGCACTAATGGAAAGGTACTTACCTGATCCATATATTTTTGTAGCAATACTAACATTATTAGTATTTTTACTAGGGGTAACATTAACGGATTCTACACCACTTGAAATGGCAACTTACTGGGGAGATGGTTTTTGGGGCTTACTTTCTTTCACTATGCAAATGGTTGTCGTTCTTTTAGCAGGACATGTTTTAGCTAGTAGTCCTATATTCAAAAAATTACTTAGCGCAATGGCAGGTACGGCAAAATCACCTGGTTCTGCTATTATTCTTGTAACTGTCGTTTCTTTAATCGGATGCTGGATCAACTGGGGCTTCGGTTTAGTCATTGGTGCTTTGTTTGCAAAAGAGATTGCGCGTAAAGTAAAAAATGTCGATTACCGATTACTTATCGCGAGTGCCTATTCTGGATTTATCGTGTGGCATGGTGGTTTAGCAGGTTCCGTTCCACTTTCCATCGCAACAGAAGGGCATCCTTTTGCGGAAAAAATGGGTGTCATCCCAACTACTGAAACATTATTTTCTACATATAACTTAGTTATAGTTATCGCACTATTTATCTCGGTTCCTTTATTAAATAGATGGATGATGCCTAAAAAAGAAGATACTTACTCAATCGATCCTTCCTTACTAGAAGAAGATACAGAGGTTGAACAAGAAGAAAAAGAAAAGAAAACGCCAGCTTCACGATTAGAAGGAAGCTATATTTTAACTGTTTTAATCGGTTTACTTGGAGTTGTATATCTTGTCCAACACTTCATCACAAAAGGTTTTGACTTAAATTTAAATGTCGTTAATCTAATATTTATTACACTCGGTATTATTTGTCATGGAACACCTAAACGTTTTCTTGTCGCCGTTAAAAATGCAGCAAAAACAGTTGGTGATATTGTTATTCAATTCCCGTTTTACGCAGGTATTATGGGAATGATGGTTGCTTCCGGTCTAGCAGGAGTGGTATCCGAAGCATTCATAAACATTTCCAATGAGCATACTTTCTATTTATTCACCTTCTATGCTGCCGGTATAGTAAACTTCTTTATCCCATCAGGTGGCGGACAATGGGCTGTTCAAGCACCAATCATGCTAGATGCCGCTTCTGCCTTGGATTTAAGCTATGCTAAAACGGCAATGGCTATTGCTTGGGGAGATGCTTGGACTAATATGATCCAACCATTTTGGGCACTTCCTGCACTAGCAATTGCTGGACTTCGCGCAAAAGATATTATGGGCTTCTGTATATTTGTTCTCATATTGAGCGGAATCGTTATTAGCATCGGACTTTACTTTTTTTAATTAACTATTTTCGAATATCCCCTTCAAGTTATTATATTATATGGACAGAAAAGGTTTTCTTGGTGCCTATGGCATTAAGAAAACCTTTTTATTATTCTTCAAATGCACTTTTCTATTTTACAAAGTAATACTCGTTCCGCAAAGCACTAAGAGGTCATACGCGTTCCCCTCTCACTTCCGTTTCTACAATATTTACATCGCGGGCAGCCATCTCTCTTATATATAAGTCGCCAGGTACAATTAATTCTGGAGGATAGACACCTCTTTTAGTTATGACATTATTGCCAATCATTTGAGCAGCAACCGAAATCGTGTTAGCTGTTGCTCTTGCCATTGCAGTAGTGCTAGATATTCGATCCTTTTTCGTTGCGAGTTCATATGTGAACGTAACATTTTCTCCATTTTCAATACCCGTCACAATGACCCTTAGTAAAACAGCATCGTCCTTATCTCCTAGCAATAACTGCGGGGTTAGAACTTCTTTTAAAACATCACGGGCTTTCACCATATTGCCTTTTATATTGACGACCGTGTCTTTATTCGTTAATCCTAAGTCCACTAGCAGTTTGAACTTCTCCGCATGACCTTTATATCGAATAGTTTTATACTCCAATGTATCTACATTTGGGAATGACTTGCTCAATGTGGATGTTCCACCAGCAGTATGAAATGCTTCTAACTCCCCGTAATTCTTAAAGAATATTGGTTCAATTTCCGAAAGGGATTTTACTTCTTGTAGCTTTCCGTTTCGAATGACATGAGAAGTATCCGTGTAATGATCAAAAACTCCCTCAAGTGAAAAAACGATATTATATTTGAAAATCCCTTCTGGCTCTACGGGAATTCCACCAACATATAGATGAATTCCTTCTACTTCATCCAATTTACTTGCTCCATAACCAGTAAGAATATTAATCATTCCTGGTGCTACTCCTAGATCAGGGATGAGGGTAATCCCTTTTTCTTGTGCTTTTTTATCTAGTGAAAGTACCGCATCCGTCGCTCCACCAATATGTCCACCTAAATCAATGCAATGCACGCCTACTTCAACAGCTAGTCTTGCTATCTTTTCATTAAACGTATAAAAAAGTGCATTGATAATTACATCAGCTTTTTTCATAATTTCTATTATACTTTCATCTTCATTTGCATCTAATCTACAAACTTCAATCTTCGCGTTTTGAAGCCTTTCCCGGAACATATTCGCTTGTCCCACATCTAAATCACATAATAATACTTTCTCCACATTAGGACTTTTCACTAAATCACGTGCTGCTTCTTTCCCCATTAAACCTGCACCTAATACAGCAACCTTCATGTTGGTACCTCCATTATTTAAGTGTCTATTTGTTTGCTAGTTGTTAACTCCCTCTTAATATGCTTATGCTTCACTACCCGACTACATGCCGCGCAAAGTTGCTCTGCTGTTGCAAATACTCTTTTGTCAAAATGCCTTTGTTTACTACATTCTATAATCCCTATTAAATCCCTTTATTAATTTTCGAAAAATCTGAACTCTACTTTGAAACCTTTCTTCCCTTTTTTCGTATACTTAATTAGTTATGACAAAGGAGGAAATTAAACATGAACAATCACGAAATTGACTACAAATTATATGGGGATGATATGCAATTTGTAGAAATCGAATTAGATCCACGGGAAACGGTAGTTGCTGAAGCTGGTAGCTTAATGATGATGGAAGATGACATTTCGATGGAAACTATTTTTGGAGATGGTTCAAGCGCTTCTAGTAGTAGCGGACTCATGGGGAAACTTATGGGCGCCGGTAAACGTATGCTTACAGGTGAAAGTTTATTTATGACTACGTTTACGAATACTGGTAGTGGAAAAAAACATGTTTATTTTGCTTCTCCGTATCCAGGAAAAATCATTCCGATGGATTTAAGCAAATACCGCGGTAAAATTATTTGTCAAAAAGATGCCTTTTTAGCCGCAGCAAAAGGAGTTTCCGTTGGTATTGAATTTCAACGCAAGTTAGGGGCTGGGTTCTTCGGCGGTGAAGGATTTATTATGCAAAAACTTGAAGGTGATGGTTTGGCTTTCGTTCATGCAGGTGGTACTATTCATCGTAAAAGCTTGCAGGTAGGGGAAACACTACGTGTAGATACAGGATGTTTAGTAGCGATGACATCCGATGTAAATTATAATATCGAAATGGTAAAAGGAGTAAAGACAGCATTATTCGGTGGGGAAGGGTTATTCTTCGCAACACTTCGTGGACCGGGTACTGTTTGGATTCAGTCGTTACCATTTAGCCGTTTAGCTAGCCGTGTATTTGCAGCTGCTCCTCAAACACCAGGTGGCGGATCCAAAGGTGAAGGAAGTATTGCTGGCGGTCTTTTTGATCTGTTAGGCGGGAAATAATACAAAAATAAAGGTACAAGAACTATCGCCGCCTCGGACAGAGATTGGTATGGTCCACATAATAGGGATAATGCGTCGTAGTCATCGTTGTCTCAATCCAAGTTAAGAGCTATTTTGAGAATTGGTTGCTCTCACTGGCAATTTGGTTGCTCTCGGATTAATTTGGTTGCTTTCATGGTAGAATTGATTGCTTTCAATGAACGATTTGTTGCCCTTAGCCATTTACTGTTAATAAAATTCCGTAAACTGGATAAAATTTTATTTTTAGTAAGTTGAAATTGAGCCGATAAGCAATTTCCCTATGATTTAAGCTGCACCTGGCGGAAAAGGGTCCGACTGCAGCGTAAATCATAGCAGTCACCTTACGAAACAGTATCCTTATATCACGGGCGATATAATAATTGCCATACCTTTTGCTACTTGAGAATTTATCCATATGTCTAAACTATATAGGGTCCTGAGCAGAAATTTGGGTACAAGTTCAACAGCTTGTACTTTTTTGTGTTTTTGAATGCTGTTTTTTTATCCTTTCCGGAACTAAAACTCTATTATTCTACAAATTTCGTCCGAATTGTTTATTATTTATATCCCCTCTCTTCATATACTAGTAAAAAGAACAATCATGTCGATTTTTAGTCATTTATTGTTCTTTCCAATAGTAAAAAGGAGGTGTTTGTGATGAAAGCTTCTTTAGGTAGTTGGATCGGCTGGATAGGAATTATACTGGCAATCGCTGGGTTCTTCTATTACCCACTTTGGCTTGGCGGTGCTGCAGTAGTTTTAGGCTTAATCGGCTTAACATTCCCTCAAAAATTCCTAGCTTGGGCTTCCATTGTACTTGGAGCAATTGCATTCTTTCTTCCCATGTTGTAGCAACTGAAATAATAAAAAGCTCGAGGAAGCGTTTTGCTTCGTCGAGCTTTTTTAGTGTTTTATTTACTTGCTTGATAAGCATCTAAGTATTCTTGTACTTTAGCTGCATCAGAAACTAATTCGTTTCCAGTGTCGACAAGTGGACTAACAGTAGAAACTGCTTTTTTCTTGTTACCTTGGTAGTAATTTAAAATTTCATCTTGGTTAATGGAATATAAAACAGCTTTTCTTAAGTCTTCGCTATTTGCTACTTCTCGATTTTTCGTATTGAATAGCAAATATGTTACAGCATTGCTATCACTTTTTTGTAGGAATAACTTGCTGTCACCTTCTACTAAATCATATTTTGTTTCAGGCACACCGTTGAATATATGAATTTCCCCATTACGAAGTGCTGAAAGTGCACTGTCAGCATCTTGAATAAAGCGTACAGTTACATTTGAAATCTTCGCTTCATTTTCCGTACCTGGCATGTAAGCAGGATTTTTTAGGAACGCAGCTTCATAGTCATTTTTATGAGACAAAATGTATGGACCGCTTGCATATAAGGTATTGTTATATTTATCGCCTTCTGTCACTGTATTTTGGTCACCATAAGCAATGTCTTTGTTTACATCAAAAGATGCAACATCATACGTATTAATGCTTTCTACTTGTTTTTTAGAAACAATTCCTGCAGATTGATGAGCTAAATAATTCAACACTTGTGGGAATGGATTTACAGTTGTAATTTTCACCACTTGGTACTTACCTGCCGCGTTATCAGCTGTTGTTTTATCTTCTACTAGTTCTGTAATTTTCGTATCTAGACCATCTTCTAGCGCTTCTTTTACCGTTGTATCACTTCCAGACTGCTTGACTTCTAATTCTGAAAGGTCCGTTACAACTGCTATTTCTTGCATACTTTCATGTAGGCTGTATGTTCGGTGATCAGGTACAGAATCTTTATCTTTTGCACGGTTTAATGAGAACACAACATCGTCCGCACCAACTCGCTCGCCTGAATCTACTGCTTTTCCGTCTGTAATTGCTGCAAAGTTAATGTCGTCACGAAGAAGGAAATAATAATCTTGGTTTCCTTCAGCAATTGCATGATTAAGCGATAATGATCCATCTGATACGACTACATCATCATCCGTTAAGTTAACAAGTCTTACGTACATATTCGTATTTAATGTGTTAATGGAACCATCATTTCCTTTAATCGGATCTAATGATGTTAATGTTCCAATTGCTTGTTGCATAATTAATGGCTCTGAATCTCTTTTAGAAGTATCTACAAAATCTATTGGTTCCCATGCGACTGCACGTGATTTTGCCAGTCTTACCGTATCCACGTTTAATACTTCCTTATTTACACCTTGTGCTTTAAATGAATTGTAAAGTGGTGCAATATACGCTTTGTCGAGAACAAGACGTTGTTCAAATTGTTTGTATGTCTCTGTAAATTGGTCCGATGTTTCCGTACTTGCTTGATCAATTAATTTGTCAATTTCCTCATCAGACATAATACTATTTGCACCATCTGTTTTGAATAAGGCACGTACTGCGTAGTCAGGATTTCCAGTAACTGTCGTCCAGCTAGATAAGGCTAAATCATAATTTCCAGCATCTTTTTGTGCCGTAAAGCTACCGTAGTCTGGTTGAATATTCAGTTTCACTTGAAAGCCATTTTTAATCAATTGATCACGAACAATGTTCATATCTGCTTCCCCAGTGCTCATACCTAATAACTCAATAACTACATCACTTTGATCTGTTGTTGAATCCTTTTTATCAGTTGCTTTGTCCGAAACATCCGACTTGGTATTTACGCATCCCGCTAACACTAAAACAACCACAAACAGGATAGCTAGTAAACTTTTTTTCATCCTTAAGTACCCCCAAATAATTTTTATAGTTAATCCATTCTTGGATCTAAAGCATCCCGAAGTCCATCTCCTAAAAAGTTGAATGACAATACTAGGCCAATAATAGCAAGACCCGGTATAATCGCAAGATACGAGTGAGACTCTAGATACGTACTACCTATTTTTAAAATGTTGCCCCATTCTGGGATATGCGGTTCTACTCCTAGTCCTAAGAAACTTAAACTACTTGTCGCAATAACCGCTCCACCGATAGTTAATGTAGCTTTCACAATCATTGGAGCAAGCGAATTCGGAACAATTTGTTTGAAAATAATCGACCAATCCGATGAACCAAGTGCACGTGCCGATTCTACAAATTCATAATTGGATACCATTAAAACGTTGGCACGCATAGTTCTTGCATAGGTTGGAATGGCTCCTACACTTAGCGCAAGTATTAAATTCATTGTATTTGCACCGAATGCTGCGATAATGGCAATTGCAAGTAAAATACCTGGTATTGCGTACAAAATATCGAGCAATCGCATAATAATATTGTCTGCGCGCTTACTGTAATACCCTGCCAACGCGCCAAGAAATCCTCCAATTACTACTGGTATCAATGTCGAAGCAAAGCCCACTAAAAGTGAAATTCTCGCTCCAAAAATAATTCTTGAAAATAAGTCCCTGCCAAAGTCATCTGTTCCAAAAGGATAAGCCAAGCTTGGTTTTTGAAGTAATGCACCATAATTATTTTCAACAGCCATATCATAGTCAAATGTATATGTACTGCAAATCGATAGGGAAAATAAAAGAATGATAAAAAACATTCCAAGAATAGCAGTAGAATTTCGAGTAATTTTATCCCACATCGTATTCCACTTTATTATTCTCGATTGATCATGACTACGAACTTTAACGATTAAACTTATACCTAACAACAAGTTAAATAGATTTCCTGTTATAGAAGTAATAATTAATAATACTGCTGGTATCAACATCCAGGAAGGAGCTGCTCCAGCTTGCACATATTTTGCTACGAGCACCAACATAACTATTTGAAAAACTAGTATGACCAGTAATGTCCCCATTGCCGGTATAAAGCTATCTGTTACATATGGTTTAAATAAATTGAAAGAAGAAATTGCAAGTATAAATAACTGCGTCAATACCATGTACACAGCAAACACATACTCAGGTGTTTTTTTCTTTTTGATTAGATTAAAGGCAAAAGCTGCTGTGAAAATATTCGCTGTTACTATGCTAATAAGCTGTATATATCCTAGCCTTCTTGTTTTCGATTGTATTTCACCATATTTCAATAAATCACGCTTTATTTTCCAAGTAAGAAACAGTTGAAAGCCAGTAAACACAGCATAAATAAGGAAAGCATAAAAGACATTCGATTTTACATTTCCTTCTTTAAAATTAAAACTATTCCATAATAGAATAAATGTCATGATAGATGAAAGAATCCACGCAAAGTTTGCTTGGGTATATTCTTTAGACACCTTTAATGCATGTTTTTGATGAGAAATCATTTTAACACCCACTTCTTCCTTACAATTGCTTCATCTTGGATCGAATACGTGGATCAAAAAACGCATACAAAATGTCGATGAGCACATTCACTAAAGATATCGTTATAGCAATATATATAACCCCACCCATAATTGCCGGAATATCAGGGATAAATTGCTTATCCACTATATAACTTCCAATCCCGCTAATATTGAATACTTTCTCCGTTACCGCCGCTCCCCCGAGCATTCCCCCGAAAAGCAAACCAATAACTGTAATAATCGGAATCATTGCATTCCCTACAGCATGTTTCCAAAGTACCTGTCGCTCATTAAGTCCTTTTGCTTTTGCTGTAATGATATAGTCTTCATTAATGATTTCTAACATGGAGGATCTCGTCATTCTAGCGACGGATGCAGTAAGACCAGTACCTAGCACAATAACTGGCATAATAATAGATAACCAGTTTTGCGGACTATAAGTCGCTGGAAGCCATTGCAGCTTAATCGAGAAATTTAATATAAAAATGAGTCCTTGCCAAAAATTAGGAATTGATAATCCTATTAATGCAATGAACATAAAGGAATAATCCAAAAAGGAATTCTGTCTTGTTGCAGAAATAATTCCAACTGGAATCGCTATTACTACTGCCATTAACAAGGAAAGAACTGCAATGATTAATGTTATCGGAAATTTATTCGCTATACTAGTTGCTACATCTTCATTGCCCGTAAAGGAAGCTCCCAAATTGAACGTTGCAATTCCTTTTAGTGCATTCCATAGTTGGGACAAATACGGTAGATCCAATCCATGCATTTGATTGAACGCGGCAATTTGCTCTTTTGTAGCTGCCTCACCGAGTAAGTTCGCCGCTGAATCGAATGGTGATAAATACAAAATCGTAAATACTAAAATAGAAACTCCCGCTATAACAAAGACACTCATAATTAATCGTTCAAAAATAAATTGCACATACGCATTGCTATAGATCACAAGTAACAAATACATTAAAATTCCTGGAATGAAAGTTAGTAATAAAAAGAATGGTTTTTCAAGCAAACTTTGAAAATATGTATGATATGTTAGCTGCCTAATCCCTTTTTGTTCACTTATTTCATTTGCTTTTTCTTTTAGTTCCTTCGTAAATCTTTCTTCTACAAGCTTATTTATTTCATCATTCATTTCTTGTTCCTTTACTTGCCTGTTAAAAAAAGCTTGCTTACGGATATACTGTTCCTTATATTCATTTCTCCATTCATTTTCTATTCCAGATGCGATGAAAGATGCTTTTATTTCTTCTAGGATTGAATAATATGTATCTTTTTTCTGTTTTGATCGATAGAAAAGAAGAGTTATTAGATGTACAGGAAAACCTAGTATGAACAATAAATAGTTAAATGTATTCCGCTGTACCATCTTTCCGTATGTATAGATAAGCACTTCAGAAAAGCCTAATTTATACAATGATTGGCTTTTTGTTTCCACCGCAATATTCCTCCTCCCTCTTATTGTATAAATCCGAGTGGTATTGTATAGTATAGATTCGAACTTTTATTAAGTCAATGGCATTCCATATAAATTACATAAAATAATTAGGTAGGTGTTTTAGTTGGAGACGGTTTTAAAGGTAAATGATTTAAGTGTCTCATTTCTAACGAGTGACAAAGAATTTGAAGCTGTACAAGGTGTAAGTTTTGAAGTAAAAAAAGGGGAAACACTTGGTATTGTTGGAGAATCCGGCAGTGGAAAAAGTGTCACTGCAAGATCCATCATGCGGCTTTTACCGTCCCCTCCCTCCTTTATGAAAAATGGAGAAATTGAATTTCTCGGAGAAAGTCTAGTACATAAAACGGAGAAAGAAATGGAGAATATCCGCGGACGCCATATAAGTATGATTTTCCAAGACCCAATGACCTCTCTTAATCCTACTATTCGAATAGGTAAACAAATAGCGGAGAGTTTAATAAAACATCAAAAACTTTCCAAAAAAGAAGCGAAAAAACAAACAATCGAACTATTGAAGCTCGTTGGTATAAAAAACAGTGAAGAACGTTTCAATCAATATCCACATGAGTTCTCTGGGGGCATGCGCCAACGTGCTATGATTGCAATCGCTTTAGCTTGTCGTCCTGCACTTCTCATAGCGGATGAGCCAACGACTGCCCTTGATGTAACCATTCAAGCACAAATATTAAATCTCATGAAAGATATGCAAAAACGTTTTGGCACCTCCATCATTCTTATCACCCATGATTTAGGGGTCGTTGCAGGTATGTGCGACCGTGTAGCTGTCATGAAAGATGGAAAAATTGTGGAAACAGGAACAACAGAAGAAATTTTTGAAAGTCCCAAACATACATACACAAAAAGATTGCTAAATGCTCTTCCTCGCTTGGATGAGAAGAAAAAACCAAAACGCCCTTCTTTACGTTCACATGAAATCGAAGAAGGAAAACCATTACTGGACGTAAAATCGCTGAAACAGCATTTCCAAGTTGGAAAAGGGAATGTACTTAAAGCTGTGGATAATATTAGCTTTTTTATAAAACCAGGAGAAACTTTAGGTTTAGTAGGTGAATCCGGCTCGGGTAAATCAACTACAGGACGTGCTATTTTACGTCTTCATGAACCGACTGACGGAGACATATTATATCAAGGCATGGCTATTAACCGGCTTAACAAAGAGGAAATGACAACAATGCGCCGCCATATGCAAATGATTTTCCAAGATCCATATTCATCCCTTAACCCGCGCTTTAAAGTATTGGATATTATTGGGCAGGCATTAGATATACATCGTTTAAGTAAAAATAAGGAAGAACGCAAAAAGAGAGTGGAAGAATTACTTGTGATGGTAGGATTAGAACCAAGTCATGCGATGCGTTATCCACATGAGTTTTCCGGCGGTCAGCGTCAAAGAATTGGAATTGCCCGGGCACTTGCGGTAGAACCTGATTTTATCGTTTGCGACGAACCCCTTGCCGCGCTAGATGCATCCATTCAATCACAAATAGTTGAATTATTAGAGGATCTTCAACATCGTTTAGGGCTTACTTATCTTTTTATCGCGCATGATTTATCCATGGTTAAGCATATTAGTGATAGAGTTGCGGTGATGTATGCAGGAAAAATCGTAGAGCTTGCGGAAAGCGAAGAATTATATGCCAACCCACAGCATCCATATACGAAGGCATTGTTATCTGCTATTCCAATACCCGATCCGAAAGTCGAAGCAAAGAAAAAGCGGACCCTTATGGAAGAGGATACCGGGAAGGACAAATATCAATTGCAAAACTCAGAACTAGTAGAAGTATCAAAAGATCATTGGGTTGCAATACCGAAAATGTAAGAACTAAATTCACATGCGTCGCTAGTTTCCTCTTTTTCAATGGATCATCGAGAACTAATTTGTGCTTATTATTGGGACACTGCGTGGTAAAAGACCTATTGGGTGACCGCTAGGATTTTCGCTACAGTCGTACGCTTTCCGCCGGGTGAGCGATGAGCCATCCCCGCCGCCCTTAGGCGTACGCCTAAGATGTCTCATTAGCCCACTCATCCGGCAGGAGTCGACGTCTGCAGCGAAAATCAATGGTACTTACTTACTTATCAGTATCTGAAATTAACAATAAATGGTTGAACGAGACAATATCCACTGCGAACGCGACAATAAGGCAGCTGAACACGACAAACCAGTCGAGTAGATGCCGGCCAGGCGTGTTTGACGGGCTTTAAGACATATAATTCCTATAATATGTAAGAATTATAGTTGTCTCACATCGAGTAAAGAGCCATTTTGAGAATTGGTTGCTTTCACGAGTAATTTGGTTGCTCTCGTGTTGATTTAGTTGCTTTCGTAGTAGAACTGGTTGCTCCCAGTCATCGGTTGGTTGCCCTAAGCCATTTATTGGATGCATGCAATGGAAAAACTGGTTGAAATTTTGTTTTTTAACGGGATGGTATGGATAATTGGGCAATTTCCATTGATTTTCGCTGCAGGTGGCGACTCCAACGGGATTAAGTGAGCATGATGAGACTTCACAACGTACGCGCAAGCGGCGGTGAAGGCTCATCGCTCACCCCGTGGAAAGCGTCCGTCCTGCAGCGAAAATCACAGCGGACACTTTATTCAACGCACTACGTCGCAGTGTCCCTAAAAAGTGAATTGAAACACATACGTACAATTCATGTTTTTTCTTGATGAACGAAACCGGTATAAAATAGTTAACTTCACCCGTATAAAATACATCTTGTATTAATTTACTTACCATGGTAAACTAATTGAAATTCAAGATTTTGAAAATTTCATATTTTATTTCTTATCCAGAGAGACGGAGGGATTGGCCCGAAGATGTCTCAGCAACCAGCCAAGTTTAGGTATGGTGCTAACTCCAATAGACGTACTCCGTCTAGAAGATAAGAAGACAAACTTCAATTTTTTTGAGGATTCTCTTCTTACAGGGAATCCTCTTTTTATTTTATTTGAAAAGGATGATTATTCATGACAAAAAAATCTTTAGAAACCGAATTAGTTCAATTAGGAAATCATAGTGACCCGCTGACAGGTGCCGTCAATCCACCTATTCATCTATCAACAGCTTATATACATGCTGGGCTTGGCCAATCTACTGGGTACGACTACACACGTACAAAAAATCCAACGCGCGCAATTTTAGAAGAAGGAATTGCCAAACTAGAAGGCGGAGATGCCGGCTTTGCCTGTGGCTCGGGTATGGCAGCAATCCAGTTAATATTGTCGCTTTTCCGATCTGGAGACGAGCTTATTGCGCCCGATGACCTTTATGGAGGAACATATCGCCTGTTCGATCAATATGCCGACGCTTACAATATTTGCACGTCTTACGCTAAATTTGACTCCGTCGCAGAAGTAGAAGCATTAATAACGAAAAACACAAAAGCAATTTTTATTGAAACGCCTACAAATCCACTTATGCAAGATATTGATATTGCACAATACAGCGTCTTGGCCAAAAAGTATCAATTACTACTGATTGTGGATAATACGTTCTTAACTCCTTATTTACGACGCCCAATAGAACTAGGGGCAGACATTGTGATGCATAGCGCAACGAAATATATTGGTGGGCATAATGATGTGCTGGCTGGTCTTGTTGTAACTAAAGGGAAAACACTTAGCGAAAAATTACTTATAAATCATAATGCAATAGGAGCAGTTCTCTCCCCTTTCGATTCATGGTTATTAATACGCGGTTTAAAAACACTCCACTTACGCATGAAACAGCATGATGCTAATGCGAAGAAAATCGTGGAATTTTTGCGAAATGAAACGGCTATAAAGGATGTTCTTTACCCTGGAATTGGTGGCATGCTTTCGTTCCGCTTACAAAAAAGCGAATGGGTTGGACCTTTTTTAAAAAACCTTCAATTAATCGTTTTCGCGGAAAGTTTGGGTGGTGTCGAAAGCTTTATTACATACCCTGCTACGCAAACGCATGCTGAAATTCCAGAAGATGAACGTATTGCACGAGGTGTGGATAATAGTTTGCTACGCTTCTCAGTTGGAGTGGAAGAAGCAGAAGATATAATTGCGGATTTGAAACAAGTTTTTGCAAAATTAGAAAGGGATGTGATTCATTCATGAGTACTGTTAAAGAAAGTTTAGAAACTAGCTTAATCACTGCTTCCACACGTGGGAATTATGAACAAAAAACAGGTGCAGTAAATGTACCAATCTATTTATCTTCTACGTTCCACCAAGAAAGTTTTGATAGCTTTGGACCATACGACTACAGTAGATCCGGCAACCCGACAAGAGACGCCCTTGAAAAAACGATCGCAGAATTAGAAGGTGGCACAAGAGGTTTTGCTTTTGCTTCTGGGATTGCGGCAATCTCCTCTGCTTTAATGCTTCTTTCTTCTGGCGATCATATCGTTGTAACAGAAGAAGTATATGGAGGCACTTATCGTTTCATCACAGTAGTTTTACCAAGATTCGGCATTGACCATACATTTGCCGATTTTACAAATGCAGCAGCAGTTGAAAAAGCGATTCGTCCAAATACGAAAGTCCTTTATATCGAGACACCTGCAAACCCACGATTAGGTATTACCGATATCGATGCAATTGTGGCACTTGCAAAAGCAAATGATTGTTTGACCTTTCTAGACAACACTTTCATGACCCCTCTTTATCAACGTCCGCTTGATCTAGGTGTGGATATCGTTTTACATAGTGCTACGAAATTTTTATCTGGCCATAGCGATATAATTGCTGGGCTAGCTGTTACAAAAGATGAGGAACTTGGAAATCGATTAGGATTTATCCAAAACTCTTTCGGTGCCATTTTAGGGGCACAAGATTCTTTTTCATTAATTCAAGGCATTAAAACAATGGGGGCACGCTTGACGCAATCAACCGAGTCAGCACAAAAACTTGCGACCTATTTAACTAATCATCCTTTAGTGGAGGAAGTGTTATACCCAGGCTTAGCTACACATCCCGGATACGAGATTCATGCTAAACAATCGAAAAGTCCAGGGGCAGTATTATCTTTCCAACTTCCGGACAGGGAAACAGCGAAAGCTTTTACAGAAAGCCTTCAAATTCCAGTTTTCGCAGTAAGTCTTGGTGGAGTCGAATCCATTCTTTCCTACCCTGCTACCATGTCTCATGCTGCAATACCTAAGGATGAACGTGAAAAAAGAGGAATTACAGATGGCCTTTTAAGGTTCTCTGTTGGTCTGGAGCATGTAGACGATCTAATCGCAGACTTCGACCAAGCACTAGCAATCGCATCTAATATAAAACAGAAAGTAGGAATTTAACATGACAAAACAATTAATCCAAAAAGCACCATTTCGTGCAGATCACGTAGGTAGTTTTTTACGACCAACACGTTTAAAAGAAGCACGTACACAATTTGAAAATAATGAAATTACTGCAAATCAATTAAAACAAATTGAAGACGAAGAAATTACGAAACTTGTTGTCAAACAAAAAGAAGCGGGTCTTCAATCAGTAACTGACGGTGAATTCCGCCGTAAATGGTGGCATTTTGACTTCCTTGGTGGCTTAGATGGCGTCGAATTTTATGAAACAGACAAAGGACTTTCGTTTAAAGGCGTGCAAACTCGTGCACATGGTATTAAAGTAACTGGAAAAATTGGATTTAGCACACACTATATGATCGACCACTTTAAGTTTTTACAAAGTGTGGCTGGTGACGCTGTTGCTAAATTTACTATACCAAGCCCGAATATGCTATACTATCGTGCAACTATTGAAGAAGGTGTTTACAGTAGTGATGCAGAATTATTCGCTGATTTAATCACTGCCTACCAAGGGTTTATCCAAGCATTGTACGATGAAGGCTGTCGTTATTTACAAATCGATGACACGTCATGGGCAACTTCTTTCTCGGAGGAAGGTATTGCTGGACTTAAAGAAAGAGGACTTAGTGTGGAGGAGGCCCTAGAGCTTTCAGCGCGTGCGATAAATGAATCCATTGCGAAAAGACCGGATGATATGCTTGTTACCATGCATATTTGTCGCGGGAATTTCCGTTCTACTTATATTACAAGCGGTAGCTATGAACTTGTGTCGGAAACTATTTTTAACGGCTTAGATGTAGATGGTTTATTCCTAGAGTTTGATGATGAACGCTCTGGTGACTTTGAACCGCTTCGTCATATTAGTCGTCCGGATTTATACATCGTGTTAGGATTGATCACTTCTAAGCACGGAGCACTTGAAAATGCAGATGAAGTGAAGGCAAGAATTGAAGAAGCTACTAAGTATGCCCCACTTGAGCAACTTTGCTTAAGTCCACAATGCGGGTTCTCTTCAACAGAAGAAGGAAATATTTTAACGGAAGAAGAACAATGGGAAAAAATTCGCCATGTGGTACGTATTGCTGAGGATGCTTGGAAATAACTTAACAATCAAAAACGCGAGCAGAAAAGTTGTTTACTTTTCTGCTTGCGTTTATTTGTTTAGTTAGAAGTTAATGCTCCAATTTCTACTTCTCCATAAGCATCAATAGGCGGCATGATCAAATCAAATTAGCTGGAATGTTTGTGCGGTTGATAAACGGGTAAACAATGACTGTACGTTAATATGTGAAGGAGGAATACGATTTGGAAAATATGTATAGACACCAAACAGATGACGTTGTACCAGAAACCGGAGATTATACGTGCGAAGAAGGCATTACGAAAAAACTATATGAAGGCGATAAGTTCCCTTCCTGT
Organism: Psychrobacillus sp. 05T411; assembly: GCF_056396485.1. Classification (NCBI taxonomy): domain Bacteria; kingdom Bacillati; phylum Bacillota; class Bacilli; order Caryophanales; family Bacillaceae; genus Psychrobacillus; species Psychrobacillus sp. 05T411. The sequence continues at coordinate 21,586 of NZ_JBFTLO010000006.1, forward strand.
CCACAAACTGAAATAGCTACTTATTGGAAACATGCGGAAGGCCATGTCCATAAAACTGGAGAAGTAGTGCCTGAATCCGGCACATATATAGATACGAATGGACATGAAATGCCTTTAGTTAAAGGTGATGTTTTTCTAACTTCTCCAAAAACTGGGGAAGAAATTGAATGGCGACATGCGGAAAAACAGTAGATGATTTGTATAGATCTGAAAAACCTCAGCAGACCAATTACAAATGTACTCGGTCTACTGAGGCTTTTTGTTGAAGTATTGATAATGATTGCGCACTTCTTTTGCTTTATAAAGTGCTTCATCCGCAAAACCCATTAGTTTGTCCGAACTCATAGCATCTTCAGGGTATAATGCAATGCCAATACTGGATGTAGCAATAACTTCCTTCCCGTCGATTACATAGGGCTGGCTAAAATTAGAATGCATGCTCTTCACAATTGCATTAACCTTCTTCTTGTCTATATCTTTCAATAAAATTAGAAACTCATCCCCACCAATTCTTCCAATTATATCTTCCTGGCCAATATTTTCTTTCATCCTTTTGGCGAACTGGATAAGCAATGAATCCCCTTTTCCGTGGCCTAGTGTATCATTCACCTCTTTGAACTTATCCAAATCAATGAATAATAAAGCGAGCATTTCTTTTGTCACTTTCGCTTCTTCTATTTTTTTATCCAACACTTCCATGAATGTACTTCTATTTACTACATCCGTCATTGGATCGTGGGTTGCCATATAAGTTAATTGGTCTTCGTAGTACTTCCTTACAGTAACATCGCGTACAATTGCTTGGATAACCATTTCTCCTTCGAACTTTAACGGTATTGCAATGATTTCGACCCAAATGTTTGTCCCATCCATCCGATTCAAACGTTGGATGGTCGGCTCTATTTTGACCATTTCTTCTTGCCGAAGTAATCGAAACAATTCACTTTCGCTCTCTATGTCCCCTATATCAATGTAATCCAATAAGGATGTTCCTATTATATCTGTGTCTTTTTTTGCCCCCATTATATGAAGCGCTTCAGGGTTAACAAATGTGATTTTGCCACTACTTTGAACGATAATAGCATCCGGGGAATATTCGACTAATGTTCGATAGCAATTTTCAGTTAATCGAAGCTTGCGCTGTGTTTTCTTTTCTTCCGTAATATCTTTGTACATTGCAACTGCCAGTATGTCTTTTTGATTTATCGGTCGGTAGGATGCCAGAATATCTTTTATCTCACCATTCTTATGCTTTCTTTTCGTTTCAAAATAAGGGATGCTTTCTCCACTTCTTAATGTATCGAGCTGTTTCTCATGGTCTTCTGAAGTAAAATCATCTTCAAAAAAAGGAATTTTCGACAAGTTTTTTACTTCATCTAAAGACCAGCCTAATATTTTGGTAAAAGCAGGGTTAGCTTGTATAATGGCACCATCTTTTTGCAAAATAAAAATAGCATCATTTGTATTTTCCCAGATTAATAAATATTCCTCTAAGCTAGGATTGGATTCCATAGTATTAAATGTATTCAATGCACCATTCGCTTCCTTTCCTTACGATGAAAGAATTATTACACTTAGTAATATCTATTTAAATAAAAGATACGAATTCACCAACTGGTTTACGGTAGCCTCTTGGTTTTCTACTTTCTATCTTTTCATTACCGATTGTAATCATTAATGCAGGCTCGTATTGATCACTGATATTTAATATTTCCTTTACCTTGTCCGGATCAAAGCCAATCATTGGACAAGTATCCCAACCTTTTTCTTTTGCCGCAAGCATGAACATCATTGCCGAAAGCGATGCGTTTCGAATGGCTTCGTCCCGTTGGAAGTTTTCCCCTCTTGTTTCGTACAACGAAACGGTATCCTCTACCATCAAATCGTATTCTTGTTTATTGACGATTCCAAGCATGAGCAAGCCTTCATTAATAGCTGCTGTGTCTTTATATGCCAGTTTGTCGCCGAGCACGATAATGACCGCGGAAGCAGAATGTACTTTATATTGACCATTTGCAGCAGCACGTATTTGTTCCTTAACTTCTGGGTTTGTTACTACTATATATTTAGAATGTTGAAGATTGAAAGCAGATGGAGCCAATTTGACCATTTCAAATATTTCATTTAAATCTTTTTGAGGAATTAGGTTGTCCTTTAAAAAGTTACTAGCTGAGCGACGTGCTTCTATTAATTTTATAAACTCTGTCATTGCTTAATCCTTCTTTCCCACTCTTTTTAATAAGTCGATGAATAGTTCTTTTTCCTGATCTGTAATACAAGAGAAGATATCTTCAATTACTAATTGATGCTTTGGAAAAATTTCATCCATTAACTTTTTTCCTTCATCTGTTATTTGGATATATACAACACGGCGATCTTCTTTGCAGTCAATTCTTTCGAGTAAACCTTTCGCCTCTAATTTATCCATGACGTATGTTATAGAACCCGAGTTAATGAGAACTGCATCTGAAATTTGTCGTACTGTTTGTTTTCCTTTACTGTATAAGGCTTCTAGTACCATAAACTCTGACATGTGCATATTATAATTATTAATGTCCTTCTTCGTTCGTTCTTGTACTATTTTGGAAGCTTTCATTAATACAACGAAGGATTTTAAAGATAGATTATTTGACACTGGGACCCCTCCCTTTTTTATTTGAAATTAATTATCTTGAATTAAAGATATTATAACTTTTATTTTAAATTGCGTCAAATGAATGATAAAAAAATGCCAAGATGAATACTACATTCATCTTGGCATTTTACATATTAATTAGCGAATAGTTTTTAAAGCGCCGCTCCATGCAAGCACTTGGTCAAGCATTGTATTAGCATTTCCTTCATGGTAATCAGCAGGTTTGAAAACGCTCATGTTTTCGAAATCAGCCATTAATGAAAAAGTTACTGCTGTGCGAACATCTGCTACTTGAAGTTCACCTAGGATTAAACGCATATTTTCATGTGCACGAGTACCACCTAAACTACCGTATCCTACAAATCCAGCTGCTTTGTTGTTCAATTCTGGATTTAAGTAGTCTAAAGCATTTTTTAATGCTCCGCCGATTGCATGGTTATATTCCGGAGTTACAAAAATATAGCCATCGTATGAAGCCATTTTATCAGACCAAGATTTAATAGCAGTGTTTGCTTCTTCTTGTCTTTCCGTAGGAAGTTCTTCTCCTAAGAAAGGTAATTTATAGTTTGCAAGATCTACTAATTCATATTCTGCGTCATTTCGTTTTGTTGCAAAATCATACATCCAGTTAGCTACCGCTTCTGCATTACGTCCTTGACGAACACTCCCGATTACAATACCGATTTTTAATTTTTCTACCGTCATAGTTTCTTCCTCCTGTTTGGCTTTGCCAAATAATTTGTCTAGAAAACCCATAGCTTATCAACATCCTTAATTCGAATTAATGTATCTCATTCCAATACATTTTGAATTCAAAATAACTATAGTTCATGGCAGTGTTAAGTGTCAATTCATCAGCTCACGTTTTTTAATATTTCCATTCGTATTGTTTCTAAAACGATTATGGCTAGGTTCATCATTTGATTGTTCTTCTTCTCACAACAAAAAACCTCCACGAATTGGGAGGTTTTTCTCTTTAAGAAACCTGTTCAATCTTATTTAAGTAGTATGTTTCTTCCCTTAACATATGATCTGCCATAAGCGGCGTAAAGGTTCCTAAGGCTTCTTTTTTTATTTTCATTTCTTCCAGTTCCTTCAAGAATCCTTTGAAAATGGTCATTTCCAACTCTATATCCTCATGGAATTTATCTAATGCCGGGAATTTATCCACATTTGCTCGTAAGTACCCAGCTAATTCTACTGCTTTTAAATAAAAGTCTTCCCATTCTTTCATGAACTGCTGCCCTTTTTCTTTCAACTGCTTTTCCACTCTATCCAGATCCGCATCTATAGCACCAGCATGACCTGCAGCATCGATTAACCATAACAAATCATGATGCAAAGGATGGACTGCCGGAACGTTTTGACCTTTCTCTAAATAGGAGAATACCCGTATAGCCTCTTCTACTTCATTTACCATATGATTGATGAAGGATGGCGGCAAAGAAATCTTTATTTCCCCTACTAAATGGTCTTTTATTAACCATAACTTGAACGCCCGAATCTTTTCACTCGCTATTTTTGCTTTTTGAGCTAACTCAGCAATTCCCTGATTATCTAATGACTTTTTGGAAGTTTCAAGTAATTGATCAAACCGTTTAATAAAAGAACTGGCAATCTCAATTTTCTCTTTCTCACTTGGAGCCAATGAATCATGAATAAATCTTCCGTGATCCCCCAACACTTGCAACCAAAAATGAAGTTCATACAATGCAGATTCTTGAAATGACAAAGCCAATTGAATTCCCCCTTTTACACTATAAAATTATATGCAAAATAAAAAAAACGGTGTCAATATTGGACAAATTCAGTCTAGTTTTCAAATTATTAAAAAAGAATAACCAATTAATGTTATAGTTATTTAATACATAAAAGTGTTTTATTACGGGTGCCAGGCACCTGTAACGAAATTGTAATATATTGACGGGGTGAGTTTTTTGGATTTGTTGTTGATCATTTTACCTGTGTTTATTATCTTTTTCATTGGATTTATGGGGCAGAGATTAATAGGGTTTGATATTAAGTCTATTTCGACGGCGGCGCTTTATCTCATGTCGCCTTTTTTGGCTTTTCGTACGTTTTATACGCATGCGTTAACGATTGATTATTTTTATATGGTGTTAGCTTGTGTCTTGCTTATATTTGGACTTTTCCTGATTGTTTGGATAACTGCACGTTTGATGAAATCTACTCGTCCGCAATTTGCGGCTTTAATGCTCGGTGCGGCTTTTCCGAATAGCGGGAACTATGGTGCGCCAGTTGTTCTTTTTGCCTTAGGTGCTGTTGGCTTTGATTATGCTGTTATTATTATGGTTTTACATGGTTTATTCATCAATACGTTTGGGATCTTTTTTGCTTCTTTAGGGGGAGAGGAAAAGGCATCTTGGCGTCAATCTTTGCAAAGAGTCATACGCATGCCACTCATTTATGCGGCGGCCTTAGGAATCATTTTGCAGTTAGTTGGAGCTTCTATTCCTAAAGCGGTAATGGATGGAGTTGGACTTGTTGCGGATGCTTCTATCCCGACGGTTATGCTCGTTCTTGGTATGCAGCTAGCTGTCATTTCAAGAAAAAGGGTTGCTTATCGTTATGTGTCCGTAGCAATGATTATAAGAATGGTTATTTCCCCTATCATTGCAGCCTTAGTCGTTTATTTTATGCCACTCAATGATATGATCAAAACTGTGTTTATCATACAAGCGGCCATGCCAACTGCTGCGAATACGACGCTCCTTGCACTTCAATTTGGCACGGAACCGGATCTTGTATCCTTCACAACCTTTATCACGACAATTATTAGTATTGTTACCATTCCTTTCGTCTTATTTTTTCTGGGGATATAATCCAAATAAAAACCTTCTTTCATTCTGCTAAATGAAGAAGGTTTTTATTATTTTCGACAAGATTACTGAAAATAAGTTGTCCTCCAGTATTATTTAATCCTTGCCTTCATAGGATAGTCTGAAGGAGTGATTTAGGTTGGATCAATTGCAATTCCGGGGAACATATAGACCCTATATCTCGCCGCGGGACCCGTGCCCACCTATTTTAGTGAAAACTTTTGTTTTACCGCCTCAACTCTTTACGAATTTCCAACAGCCCGGCCTGCCACAAAATTCTCCAGCAGAAGCCTTAAAACAAGGTTCTCTTTGGCCGCAATTTGTGGATGGATTTTCTCGTGAGGAGGGTATTTCATGAATGCAAATGAAGAAGAATGGAACATGTTAAAAAAKGTGCAACAAGCGGATTTTGTAGTAGTAGAACTAACTTTATATACAGACACACACCCTAATGACGTCGAAGCTCTCAAACAGTGGCGTGACGCTATAAAGGAAGCATCTAGGGTTCGAAGGGAATACGAAGCAAGATTTGGTCCTCTTTCTCTTTTATCTGTTCCTTCAACACAGGCACTAGACGTAGGATGGCGCTGGAGCAATACACCTTGGCCATGGCAAAGATGAGAAAGGGGAAAAGCAATGTGGGTTTATGAAAAAAAACTGTTATACCCTGTAGAAGTCACCACTTGTAATCCAATGCTTGCAAAGTACCTCATGGAGCAATATGGTGGTGCAGATGGTGAACTTGCCGCTGCTCTTCGTTACATGAACCAGCGTTACACTGTTCCAGATAAGGTTATTGGTGTTTTAACCGATATATCGACAGAAGAGTTTTCTCATCTTGAAATGCTTGCAACAATGATTTACAAATTAACAAAAGACGCTACGCCTGAACAATTGGAAAAAGCGGGTCTCGGGGCCCACTTTGTCAATCATGGACATTCGCTTTTTTATGAAAACGCTGGCGGTGTTCCGTTTACAGCGACTTATATTCAAGCTAAGGGAGATCCAATAGCAGATTTGTATGAAGACATCGCAGCCGAAGAAAAAGCTCGTGCAACTTATCAATGGTTAATTGATATTTCAGACGACCCTGGTGTTACAGACGCGTTAAGGTTTTTAAGAGAAAGAGAAAACGTCCACTCCCTCCGATTTAGAGAATCCGTAGAAATATTAAAAGACGAAAGAGATCGAAAAAAGATATACTAAATATTTGTTACAGAATTGTTACTGGTGCCTGGCACCAGTAACAATTCTGTAATACAAGCTCCAGATATACATAAAAAATGCTTGATAGCGAGGGAAGCTAATCCCAGCTATCAAGCATTTTCATTGACTGAATGGTTAACAAAATTCTTTATTTCCATACATGTGAACACAGTTTCTGCCGTTTTCTTTTGCTTCATACAAAGCTTGATCAGCTTGTCTGATTAGTACTTGCAACAATAGGCTATTATCGTCCTCTTCGATGAACGCATTGGAAAGACCAAAGCTAGAAGTTATACAAATTTCCTTTCCATTAATGGCCGTATGCTTTGCAAATATATTCTCCCTTAGAAGGTTAGCTAATTCATACGCCTCATGCATAGGGGTATTAGGCATACATAGGATGAATTCCTCGCCACCGTATCGCCCTATTACATCAGTTGCCCGTATGATTTCTTTTGCGATATTCGTCACATGAGCTAATACAATGTCCCCTGCCTCATGACCAAATGTATCATTCACTTTTTTAAAATGATCAATATCAAACATAATAACTGATACATTCCCACCAGTGAAAGCAAGCTCATCTATTATCATTTCCGCTTTTTTCATAAAGAATGTTCGATTAAGCACTTGTGTTAAGCCATCTATACTAGCTAATTGCTTAAGCTTTTCCTGCATATTCACTCTTTCCGTTACATCTGCAAAGGTCATAATCTTTCCTAAATACATATTCTTTTTGTTTTGAATGGATGAAAAACTAATATGGAAGTAAGTAATATTGTCATCTACACTTATTTTAAAATCACATTCCCTGCCAGTATAAATAACGCTAGCAAGTTGGTGTTCATTCCCAAGTATATCCGTCAACGTTTTCCCAATATCACGGGATTGCAACAATGGAATAACTTTTAAGATTGCTTTGTTGTAGTCGACTAGCGCGCCATTTTGATTTATTACAATGACTCCCTCTTTCATGCTTTCAAATACTTTTTCTCTCGCAATTGGAGCTACATTAAACATTTGATAGGATAAAAGTGCAACACCATGAAAGATAAAAGTAATACTCATAGAAACAGGCCCAAGATCAATCCCATACGGACTTAAACCATTTAAATACAAACAACTCGCTAAAATGGGAATAATAAGTCCTACCACCATTAGCAAAATCTGCATTTGGAATCTAAATTGAGATTTTTTCAATTGCATCAACAACATAATAATAGCTATCATCAAACACAAAAAAACAAAGATAGAATGAATATAAAACCAAGGACCATATTCTAATTCTAGAATAGGCGTTGGTCCATCGTAACTTAAGCTCATCGAGGTATAATATAAATGGTGAAGATCATTTGTGTTCAGCATAAAAATAGTCGTAATCGGCACTAAAAAAAGGGCAGAATATATCCACTGCTTTAGTTTTTGTCCTACATAATCAAAACACATGATTAAAACAAAGACCGGTATAAAAGGTAAGGCAAGATACTCCATTCTTAACCAAAATTGTACTTGCATAAAAGTTGTACTTGCTAGCTCAAATGCATAGGAGAGTGTGAAGATAGTCGACAATAACGTTACTAAAAAGTAGGCACGCGCACCAGGTGCTTCCTTAAGCTTAAATCGGGCATACAAACATAAAAAAAAGCTTATCGCTCCAGCTAATATTACTATTAGTATGTACATTAATAGTTATTACTCCGTTTCCAATTAATTCATATTGTTATTTGTATTATATAGTAGCGTTTGTTCCTCTGACTAGTATTTGAGGTAAAAATGACCGCATAATCCATCAGCACAGGTGAACAATAATTATATCGATTATAAACTTCCCTCACTATAGCTTAACTAGGAGGAATGACATATGAAACCTTTAGTATGGAAGATCGGATTATTTGTAGTTTTGATTTTTTGTATTGCTTATGCATCGCAAGCTATGGATAAAGGAAGACCTTATTATGAACAGAAAGGATATGTGCTCTGGGACATTAAGACAGATGAAAAAGTTATTGCGCTTACGTTTGACGACGGACCTCACGCTACTTATACAACGCAAATTTTAGATTTACTCGCTCAGTACGACGCTAAAGCCACATTTTTTGTCATCGGAGAACGGGCAGAAAAAATGCCCGACATAATTCTTCAAATGGGACAAGAAGGTCACGAAATAGCCAATCATACGTATACACATCCCTATAAAATCACCCCTGAAAAACTAGAAGATGAACTAAAAAAGACAAATGAAGTCATTCATGACATCACTGGTACCTATCCGTTATTCTATCGACCTGTAGGAGGAAGTTACGATGACCAAATCATCAACACAGCTGTGGAAAACGGTTATAGAGTTGTCATGTGGTCATGGCATCAGGATACAGAAGATTGGAAATCACCGGGTGTAGATAAAATTGTCACAACGGTTTTATCTGGTGCCAAACCAGGCAATATCGTGCTCTTTCACGATGCTGGTGGAAATCGTTCTCAAACGGTAAAAGCATTGGAAGAAATTCTACCCAAATTACAAGAACAAGGATACGAGTTCGTAACTGTATCAGAGCTATTGGAAATAACAAGTATGAGCTTAAAAAAATAAACATCGGTAGAATGCTTCTATTTGTATGTGAAAAGAGCAAACCATAAGTACAATTGGTTTGCTCTTACCTTTTTCGCTATTATTTCCAGAAGGCTTCGTCGTACTCCCATCCAAAACTATTCGAATTTCTCGATTAGTTCACTTAAGGAACGGGAAACTTCTTGAAGATCTCCGCTCATTTTTTCTAAAGTGCCCATTGCATTAGTTTGTTCTTCTGTAGAGCCAGCTACTTCCACTGTTTGAATGGCTGTATTGCGTGCAAATCCTTTAATATCCTCAAATGCTGCAAGAATCTCCTCAGAACCTGCTGACATTTCTTCAGTAATCGCTGAGTTTTCTTGAATTTCTAGATTTATATTATTAATCATCTTCACGATTCGTTCGAGCATATCTCCAATTTCTTGTACAGATTCTGTTCCTTCCGTTACTTTGGATGTGGTTACAACCATTACATCGCTCACTTCATTCGTAACAAGTTCAAAATTTTCAATGAGTGCTCTTATTTCTTCTGCTGATTGCTTCGATTGTTCGGCCAATTTTTTTACTTCCGCTGCTACGACAGCAAAACCTTTCCCAGACTCTCCAGCGCGGGCAGCTTCAATTGCTGCATTTAATGCAAGTAGATTCGTTTGTTCTGCAATTCCTGTTATGACAACTGTAATTTCTTGGATTTTTTTTGATTGATGACTAAGTTCCTCTACTTTTGTACCTGTTTGAAGAAACATTTCTTTCACTTGTTTTATTTGACTTACAACTTGTTTGGACTCTTCATGTCCTTGACTAATAAATTCAGCAACATGATTGGACGTATTCGACATATCATTCCCGGAATCTGCAATCCGTTGAATGCCGATGGACATTTCTTCAAGGGCCGCTACAGACTCTTCACTATTTTGGAGAGATTTTGCGCTTCCTTCTGCTAACTCAACCATATTTATGTTTATCATTTGGTTTGTTTCTATTGTTTTTTCAATCGTTCCAAATAATTGAGTGGATGATTGGGAAACCGAGTTAGAATGTTTTGTTATTTCACTCATCACAGTACTTAATTGTTCATAAGAAGTCATAAATGCTTTTGCCAATGAGGAGATTTCATTTTCTGATTTAAATTTAATCTTATCCACTTTTTTAGATGCAACGGTCCACTTACCTTTTGCAAAATCCCCTAACGCTTCACTAACTATGCCAAGAGGTGCTAATGTTTTCTTCGTGTATATGTAGAATATGGCGGAAAAAACTAAAATAACAACAAGAAAAATTACTGCTATAAGAGGAATAGTAGTTTTAAGCACCCCACTCTGAATATCCGCTACATTTTCCGCGGCAGTGTCCACTGCCAAAATACCCACAATCTCACCATTGCTATCTTTAATAGGAGCAAAAGCAGATAGATATCTCCCGAAATCAGGGTCATTAATAATTTTTGTACTAACAGATTTCCCATCCAAAACCGGACTGACATCTTCGGGTTTTGTTCCAGTTGTTTTTTGTCCAATAGTTGCCGCACCATCTGCACCTTTTGGATATCCGTCCATCATTATTTCAACTGATTTTTCGTCTGCTTTTAACACATACAGATAAAGTACTCCAGTGCTATCTAATATATTTATAAGCTGATTACGTAATTCCCAATAAACATCATTTTCAACCGGGTCCTCCAAAAACCCTTTATACTTATCCCCATCTACTTTGCTTGCCAAATACTCGACATTTGATACCGCCTGACTCCTTATCGTGTTTTGTATTGTACTAAGCGTGCTCATCGTGAAAAATGTGGAAACTACGACAAATAAACATAACATGATAGTAATAAGCATTAAAGCCATCTTCGTACTTAATGATTTATTTTTTTTCATCAAATCCATCCCCCTAATAATCAACCAAATTTCCATAAAAAAATACTCTCAGTTTAATATCGGCTGATTAGGACCATTATTTGATAAGTAACTATCGGAATATTTAAATTACTGAAAAAATACAATATTATTACGGGTGCCAGGCACCCGTAATAATATTGTAATAAAAAATGCTTGGTACAGGTAAAACCCGTAACCAAGCATTTTTCTATTTTTTGTCTTTTTCAAATAGCACTATTAATGAAGGTAGCAAAATACCTCGAATAAGAAAAGTGTCCAAAATTATTCCTACAGCTACGATAAAGCCGAATACAAATAGAATCTGAATTGGCTGTGTCATAAGCACCGCAAAAGTTGCGGCTAATAAAATTCCTGCGGAAGAAATAACCCCTCCTGTATTTGCCACTGCAATTTGAACGGCATCTTTAACATTATGCTTTTTTCGTTCTTCCAAAAATCTCGATATTAAAATAATATTATAATCAATTCCAAGCGCTACTAAAAATACAAATGAGTAGAGCGGAACCCGGTTACTAATTGTGTCGATATCAAAGAACAGATTGCATAAGAACATTCCTAATCCAACAGCCGCCAAGAAAGATAATAATATTGTACCCATCATATAAATCGGCATTTTGATCGATTTGGTTAAAAATATTAACATTCCAAAGATTAATATAGTTTCAAGCAACACAATTACTAGTAAATCCCGATTATTAATCGTACGATCATCAACTTTGTTTGCCGTTTCGCCCGCAAAGTAAAGAGTCCCTTCGACGTTACTAGCTTCCACAATGCTATTAGCGTTTTCCACCATATCCTCTAAGGCATCCATTGATTCAATCGAATAAGGATTTTCTTTAAATGTTAATTGATACTGAATCGCGAGCCCATCCTCCGAAATTCCTGTTGGACGAACACTGCTCACTAATTTTTGCTTGGAAAGCTGTTTCATCAAATTTTCTTGCATATCAGAGGTAATTTCACCGTCGGACTCAAAAAGTACAGTCGTTGGGGCAAGATCCCCTTTCTCAAAGCTTTGTTCTATAATTTCATATCCAACACGCGACGGCATATCGCTAGGGAAAGATTTAATCGTATCAAATTCATATTTTAGATTGAACATATTTAAAGCCGATATAACTAAAATAATTAAAATGGATAAGGCTGAAATAATAGGTTTTCTCACAACAAAAGATCCAATTTTATTCCACAAGGCATTCTTTCGTACTTCTGTGTCCCCAAACTTCGGAACTTTTGGCCAAAAAGACTTTCTTCCGAATAGCGTAAATAAGGCAGGTATTAAGGTGACCGATGCAAGCATAATGACAAGCATAGTTGTTCCAAAGATTGGGGCAAAGTTTCGATAATCCCCAAAATTCGCAAAAAACAATACTAACATCGCCGCAAGTACGGTACCGCCAGCAAAAAAGACAGGTATTCCTGTTTCACGCATTGCCCACTTCATCGCATCAAATTTACTTTCATGATTCTTTAGTTCTTCTCGATAACGGGAAAAAACAAATAGAGAATAATCAATGGTAGCAGCGAATAACAGGATGGACATGATGGATGTAGACTGTGTCGCTAACTCCAATCCACTTTTACCGAAAATTCCCAATAGTTGGTTAACCACTTCGTAAACAAAAGCCGCGGCTACAAGTGGGATTAATGCAAGTAAGGGAGAGCGATAAATAACGATAAGTAATATTAAAATTATCCCGACTGTTGATAGTAATAAAACGATGTCTGCTCTTGAGAAGAGATTAATCGTATCGACAGCTATTCCAGCTGGACCCGTCATATAAATGGTGGAATCTGTTCTTTCGGAAACTATTGTTTTTATTTTTTCTAAACTTACTTCTAAATCTTTTGTATCTATTGAAGGGTCGAATGCTAGTGGTATCACTACCGTCGCCTTATCTTCGGATAATAACCCAGCAAGCGCTTGTGGCGGAAGGCTACTAAAGGGAATCATATCTTTTAGCCCATTGATGTTGGCATCGCTTACTTCATCTAATGCCTCACCTAGAACGTTGATATTTACCTCCCCGGTTTGAGATTGAAGAACAAGAATTCCAGGCAAACTTTCGGCATCCTTAAAATGTTCATCAATATTTTTTTGCGCAATGACTGACTTTGCCTCTTCCGGTAAAGAAGCAACACCTGACACTTTATATTCTTCTGCACTTGGCGCGAAAATAGCTAACATTAAGGTGATGGCTAACCAAACCCCTAGTGTAATCCACATCCCCTTTTTTGTAGCGATGAAATCCGTAACATGACGTAACACTTTTTTCATTGTTTCACTCTCCTCATTTAAGTGACACTAGTGTCACTTTGAATAAAAAAAACATAACTATCTTTACCATTATGTGTAAAGGTGACAGTTATGTCAATTAATCTTGCTTTAACATTCCATGAGTTAATACTTCCTTTATAGAAGCGACCCATTCTTCTTGAGGTATATTAAAGTGGTTTGGAATTGCTATCGTTTGAAAAGTCATTCCTAACAAAACCGCTGTAGGCAAATGATTTTTAATGACGTTTTCTTTTCTTCCTAAATCAATAAGCCCCTGTAATTGTTGGTACATATCAATATGGTATTCATTCAATCGGTTTTTGTTATCTGTTACTCTTTTCGTTGTATTCGTTGGAATTTCTTGAATAATCTCTAACACTTGATTCATATTACTTTGCTCAAAAATAAAATCGATCAATGAGTCAAATTGAGTACGGAAATCCCCCGATTTATCAAGTTTTTGAAATTCATGCAGAAAACGATTCATTTCGTACATAAGGAATTCGGATATTAACTCGTCTTTATTTTCATAGTATTTATAAATACTTCCTCTTGAAACATCTAAAATAGCCGCTAATTTACTAAAAGTAAATGCTTCATAACCATCTTGAATAATCATTTCCTTCGTCGCTTTAAACAACTGCTCATCTGTAAACTTTCGTTCACGTGCCAACTCAATCACCTCATTATACGTTTAAGTATAGTACATGATGCGCATTTCATAAACAATTCTTCAAACCAAAAAAATGTTACAGAAGTGTTACTGGTGCCAGGCACCCGTAACACTTCTGTAACATTGCTATTTTCTTAGTTATTCATGGTTTGTAATGGTTGTTGCGATTTGGTCTATAACTGGGATGGTGCTTGTTTTGTTCTTTTCGGTTAATACCGTGAAAATTAGAGTTTCTCCACTCTTAGTCTTAGCATAGCCTGAAAGTGATTTAATATTTTCGAGACTGCCTGTTTTCGCTTGTATATTGCCTTTAGCTGGAGCTATTTTCAATCGATTTCGAAGGGTTCCGCCTACGAAACGGTCGGATACTCCCGCAATTGGAAGGCTATTGTAATATGTATTGTACCAAGGCTCCGCGCGAACCTTATACAATAACTGAGACAGCTGGCTAGAACTGACCTTGTTGGAATAAGACATCCCAGATGCATCTTCAAATTTCCATTTCGATACATCTAACCCTATCGACGCTGCGTATTCATGCATAACCAGCAAGCCTGCATCCCAACTGCCTTCTCCATATTTTACCTTGCCCATTTCTTTAGCTAACATTTCAGCATGCGTGTTATTGCTTAGTTTCATAAACGGAATGATCAATTCTTTCAATGGCATTGATTTTCGTGAAACTAAGGCCTTTGCATTTTTAGGGGTAACTCCTTGTACAACTTTAGAAGAAGGCATAAATGTAATACCCTTTTCTGCTAACGATTTTTTAAAAATATCAAGCGCATAAATAGTTGGACTGGTTACTGAAATCCATTCTTTTATCCCAGAAGTTCCTATTGGAGAATTGCCAGTAATAATCACCTTATTAGTCCCCAGTTGACGCGTAATTTTTAATGTATTTTTACTTCCTTTAGGAACCGTTTTGGAATTGTTCACTACATGTAAAACACTTGTAACAGGTGTCATCGTCACTTTTGTCGATTTCCCATTCACTCCTGGTTTTGCTTCCACCATGACAGAGCCCGCATCAAAATCTCCGTTAGGTGAAAGCGTTAGCGCTGAAATGGGAGCAGCATAATAATATGGCTCATCTTCTGCCAATATCCCCGCAGACAAGCGAACATCGTCATACCAAGTATCATCTCCGACTAAATTGCCCGAAACCCTTTTCACTCCTTGCTTCACTAAACCACTCGCAAAATTATCCAAATGGTTTTTCAATAAAGTCGGATCTCCTTGACCCTTTAAATACAAATTGCCATTTAGCGTTCCATTTTTCACTTTTCCATCTGTTAAGACGATAGTAGAAAAACGATAGTTCTCTCCGAGTGTTTCTAGTGCCGCTGCGCCTGTCAGCAATTTTAATGAGGAGGCCGGAGTAATTTCTTTGTCTCCATTATGTTGATACACAATTTCTCCATTCTTGGCCTTTCTAACGGTCACACTAGTTGTTGCATTTTTCATCCTACTATCCGACATAATATTATTCATTTTGCTTTTTAGACTTGCATACGAAGTTGCAGCTTCAACTGATGAATCTTCTGTTAGAGGAACAAATACTGAACTCCCAATCATCAAAGTAGCAACAAAACTAATTAAAATCTTCCCCCACTTTTTCACTATGTACCTCCTAATTTGAATATGTAGTTACAGTTAGTTTACCACGTATTTGTCAGAAAATAAGATGATTTTCCAACTCTCTCAAAAGACGATTCATTTTCCTAATTGACATTTATATAAGCTTTATTTACACTCATATCAAAAATGATAGTCGCTTATAGAAGAAAATGAAAAGTATTATTTATGTTCATACTAAGTTATTGGCCACTTGCCCCAGTTTAAATTCGTTAGCGAACTAGCAGTAACCTAATATGAAGGTTTTTAGTTATTTGAAACATTGCCCTTCATTGGATGAAAAGTTTTGGTCCCTCTTTTGATTTTCCTTGGACCGTTTCTTTAGGAGTAGGTGCAATGTTGCTACTCATTTCTTGGATAATGAAAAAAATAGGAACTTAAGGAGAAAAAAATGGCTACCTTCGAAGAACTATTAAAAAGCATCGTAACAGGAGACTTAGAACTTGTTTCTTCTGACTTTTTAGATGAAATGATTGAAAATATCGGTTCTACAGACCCCATTTTAAGGGATAAATTAATTTACACTGCATTTTGGACATTAATATCTAAGGATCATTTAGATAAACATCAACTGGAATACATCTTAAATAAGCTACTAGCGAATCAATCATTAGTAATGAATATCGAACAGCCTACATCAGATTTTGTATTTACACGATCATTCACTTCTCTTGTCTATGCGGCAGTATTAGAATACGATGCGAGTAAACAGGTAATCAATGCTGATATAGTAAGAAAAGTAATGGATACTACTCACGATTACATGACAAAAGAGAAAGATGTAAGAGGCTATGTGGAACATAAAGGTTGGGCCCATGCCGCCGCACATGGGGCAGATTTGTTAGATTCGCTTATCAAACATCCAATAGCAACGGAAGAGGATGCACGAAAAGTTCTACAGCATATCGCTAGATTTATGACCATTGCTCGTGGTTACCAGGATAACGAAGAAGAGCGCTTGTCCTATGCATTTGTAACGTTAACAAAGCATCATCTTCAAGAATCAGAAATCACTAATTGGTTATTAGAACTTCATCAATTACTTGTTGATAAACAAGCAAATGCTAACGGCGCATTACAACCATATTATGCCCAGCTCGCATTTAAAAACTTTTTGAAATCCACTTATTTTTTACTTGAAAAAAAGGCTCTTCAAGAAAGTTTGAAAGAGACCATCAAACACCTTGTAGTAAAAATACTTTATTAGTAATGCCAGGCTGCTCCAGTATTCTTCGAGCGCCTTTTTTATTTCAATCCTTGTAATTGTATCGGTGAAAGTGCTTTTGTTTGATCAATGTAGATAAAAGCATCATAACGACTTCCGATTTTAGAAGGTACATAATTGCCATATGCCTCGAATTCTGGATTGTACACGACCCCTATTGCTCGATGTCCAAGCCAATTATTGAATAACGATCGGTTCTCCTCATTAAATATTAACAGTTTATTAAATGCACCAGCATTATGTAGTGCATCTTCCCAAGATTCTTTCCTTGCAGGAGGCACCTCTATTTCCTTATATGGAAGCCCCCATTCGTTCGATGCGATAACTGTGCCTCTATGCGTCCCAAAACCAATAGCAAATACATTTTCTTTTTTATTTTGCAAACGTAATATTTGTCCGACATTTACCATCCCGGCAGCTTCCATATCTGTTGCAGAAGCATCTCCGATATGTGTATTATGTTCCCAAATGATTATTTTCGCATCTTTTCCATGGTAATCCATGATCTCATTGATAGCCTCAACCATATGCTCGTCACGCACATTCCATGACAACTCATCACTACGAACCATTGCACGATAGTATTCTTCTGCATTCTGAGCAACCATGGCATTTATTTTTAAATTTAAATCCGTTTCTTCGGTATCTTTATACTTATCTTCATGCGCTCTTATGGAAGTCAACAACTTTGATACTTCGTCTACACATGCTTCCGAAATATTAACGGATGATATTGCATACGTTTCGGGATGGCGATTAAATGGTTCAAAACAAGCAAATGCTTTTTTCGCAAAAGCCAAATCAGTTCCTTGAGGATTTATTTTACTTAAATAAGTAATCACTTCATCTAATGATTCCCATAAACTATATACATCTATCCCGTAAAATCCTACTTTCTCTTCTTTTTGTTCATTGTGTATCTTTAACCATGTAACAAATTCAGCAATTTCTTCATTTGCCCACATCCAAGTCGGCCACCGTTTAAAGGCTTCAAGCGCATGTTGAACATCTACCGGTCCTTCTTTATAACCTTTTATAAACCTATTTATATGCTGAGTCGAAGGCCAATCTCCTTCCACTGCAATAAGTGAGAATCCTTTCTCTTCCATTAATCTTTTGGATAGTTCTGCACGGATCGTATAAAACTCAGAAGTACCGTGACTTGCTTCCCCTAAAAGAACGATTTTTGCATCTCCAATTGCTTCGAGAATAGGTGTTAAATCTTCTTTCGAGTCATAAGCTAGGGCATATTTTTTAATCGCTTCTTCTATTGAAATCAATGGGCACCCTCCTTTTCCCTTTAGTTTGAGTTAGGCATTGGTCTTTCATTCATTATGTTTACTAGTAGGAAAATTATCAAAGTCTAATTCATCGATGCGATTAATATCTTTTGGTATAAGATGAAATAACTTTTTTGCATACTTAAAAGTATCAATACGCAAAAGTTTTTACAAAGTCCAAAGCATGATACGATTGAATAATAAAACTTGAAAAACTCGTTGATACTAAGAGAGAATGGGTGACGATGAAAAAGATAATAAATAAACTATCTAGAAAACAGTGGTTATTATGGAGCGGCTATCTATTTCTTTTATTATTTTTTGTACTCAATCAAGATTTAATCAAGTTGTTACTCGCTGGAGACGTAAATAACATTCGGACTTTTTTACATACAAATATGAATTATGCCTTCATCTTCATGGCATTAGTCATGCTTATTCAAAACTCTTTCACTGTGTTTCCACTGATTCTTGTCATTACGATTAATGTCACGTTATTTGGATTTTTAAATGGTTTCTTATGGAGTTGGTTTACAAGTATGTTATCTGCCGTCATTGTATTTTATGGTGCCCGCTATATTTTGCAAGACATAATTATTGAAAAATTTAATCCCAAATTACTTGAAAAAGTGGATGCTAGTGGCTTTGCTTATGTATTCCAAGCACGTATTTTCCCTTTTGTCCCAACAAGTTTAGTCAATATTTTAGGCGGTTTAAGTACAATTCGAATGTTGCCATATATTATTGCAACAGCCTTGGGAAATTTCCTTTATTTCTTTGTATTGGCCCTTATACCAGCTGGAATATTAAAAGCAAATTTTAATGAATATATTATTTGGGTCGCCATTTTAGGAGTTGTGTTACTTTATTATTTCATCAAATTGGTAAGAAAAAAAAGAAAAGATGCCCTAAATAAGGTCGATACATTGGATTAATTTCTTCATAAAATTAAATACATTTGAGGTGAAATACGTATGAAACTTGCAATTATTACTGACATTCACGGAAACGAATTAGCGCTAAAAGCTGCTTTAAATGAAATTGATGCACAGGAGGGTATAGAAGAAATTTGGTGTCTTGGTGATATGATTGCAATGGGTCCTGATACGAACGAAGTACTCGATTTGCTTTTTGCGCGTTCTAATATTCGTATGATTACTGGTAATCACGACGAAGCCATTTTGTCACTCCTTGCTGGTGAAGGTCATCCAGAAACTTATAAGCATACACGAGAACATCACGAATGGGTTGCAGCGCAATTGTCCACAGACAACATCAACCATTTAAAGCAATTACCTAGAATGCTTGAAAAAGAAGTAAATGGTTCTCGTATAATAGGCATTCATTATCATATAGAATTAGATAAACGCAATGCTCCGATCACAGAAGAACCTTTTCACACCATATTAGAACCAACTATAGAAAATATGGAAACAATGTTTACTAATTATCCTGCTGAAATTATTTGTTTTGGTCACAATCATCCAGAACACTTTTTTCAAAATGAGCACCAAATCTATTTAAATCCAGGAGCGCTAGGTGTATCTAAAGGTTCTACGGCTCCCTATGCCATTATTGACTTTGGTCAATTAATACCTAATATAAGAATTCATCACGCCGCTTACGACAAAGAAGCTTTCTTACAAAAATTCGAAACACTACAAGTTCCACAAAGAGAAATTATGTTTAAGCTTTTTTATGTTGGTGAGTGACCTGAAAAATTCCGTTCTATAGTAAATTTGAACAATCATTACCTAACTTAACCCAATTCATATATCCCCTCTTTCATATCCTATTTTGAAGGATATAAAGGAGTGAAGTTGAATGAGTAGGCAGTGGGAACAGGAAAGTCCCAATTTCGATCACCATTACTCAATGAATTATGGACATCAAGGTTTTCCTATGTACCAAGGTCAATATTGGCATCAAGGATATCCATGGCATCAAGGTCAACAATGGCGTCAAGGCTATCCTTGGCACCAAAATCAATACTGGCAACAAGGATATCCATGGCATCAAGGTCAAAATTGGCAGCAAGGTTTTCCGGGCCATCAAGGCCAAAACTGGCAACAAGGTTTTCCGGGCCATCAAAGTCAAAACTGGCAACAAGGTTTTCCAGGCCATCAAGGCCAAAACTGGCAACAAGGTTTTCCGGGGAATCCAGGATTTCCAATGCCACGATAAATCCCTCGAATACTAACTGCCTTTCCAAAGACGATCCCTTTGAGCATTATATCGCTCAAAGGGATTATTAAATACATCCACATATACATATCATGATATAATATTTTTTTGATGGATATTTTTACACTCTCACTTTAAAGTGCTAAAGTATATTGCTTACATTCAGAATACTCCCTATAATTAACAGCAATATATTATAGAAATGGAGATTAGTAACGTGAAAGATTTTTTCAGCAAGTTATTAACAGGTATGAGCATTGGAATTGTAGTAGCATTAATCCCCAATGCTTTGTTAGGGGAAATTTTAAAGTTAATAATCCCTCATGTTCCAGCATTACAACATTTATTTGATATTACTGTGTTTGTCATGAGTTTATTACCTGTAATGATTGGGGTTATGGTTGGGATTAAGTTTAATCTAACGCCAATTCAAACAGCTAGCGTTGGGATTGCAGCGATGGTCGGTAGTGGTGCTGTTCAAAAAACAGCGGATGGGCTGTTTGCACTTCAAGGTATCGGTATTGTTATTAACACAGGAATTACTGCAGGACTCGCTGTATTATTCGTGAAACTTGTTGGAGATCAATTAAGAGAATATTCCATTCTAGTTATTCCCACTTTAACTATTTTAGTTCCTGGGATGATTGGATATTTACTATTACCATTTATGAAAAAATCGACTGGATTGTTAGGAGAAGGTGTGGCATATCTGACAACTTTACAACCAGTTTTGATGGGTGCCATTATTGCAGTAGTTTTTACTCTCATTATGCTCTCCCCTATTTCTACTGTTGGAGTAGCGACAGTTATTATGCTTTCTGGTATTGGATCAGGCGCCGCAAATCTAGGTATTGTTGCAACTGGTTTTGGTATGGCAATTGCAAGTTATAAAGCAAATAGCCTTGGAACTGCTCTTGCACATGTGCTAGGTTCACCGAAGATTCAAATGAAAAACTTTTTTATGAAACCGAAGATTGCTTTTCCCATGCTCATTACAGCTGCAATACTAGGGGCATTAGCCGGCGTACTTAATATCCAAGGGACACCTTATAGTGCTGGATTCGGCATATCTGGACTAGTTGGGCCTTTAAACTACATAAACTTAGCAGATGGCGGATGGACACTAGAAAATATCACCATCATGTTAAGCGCATTTTTAATCCTTCCGATTATATTAAATATCGGTCTCATCTATGTCTTCGCTCGAAAGTTAAAACTGATTAAAGCAAATGATTATAAATTAGATTTTGAATAAATGAATAATGCCAGGATTCCAAACTATATAGAATAGTGTTGGTTCCTGGCATTTATAATTTATTTGGCGTTTTCGTCTGGTTGGTGAATTCCAATAAGATTTCCTTCTGAATCTGTAAAATATCCTTGCCAAGCCATTCCTGGTAACGGATGTTTAGGAACGGAAACCGTACCGCCATGAGCTAAAATTGCTGCTTCTGTTGAATCATAATCCTCCACTTGCATCGTGCAAACAAATCCATTCATACTTTGTCCGCTTTCAGGTGTTGGTGTTCTTCGTAGCATTAATGCACCGTCAATCCCCCTCTCTTCTTTGCCTCCTGTAATTGCTCCAAAATAAGGAGTTCCTGCAAATTGGCTCCAATCTTCAAACTGCCAGCCAAAAACTTCTCCATAAAATTGCTTCGCTCTATCCATATCATCCACATGAACTTCAAAATGTACAACTTTCCCCATCTGACAACCTCTTTTCTAAAATTATTGGAAACATATACAATGTGATTATGTCACATTTTCTGAATATTTACGATTAATAACCAATATTTTTTCAAAATGAACCAAAGCACTAATGCGCCTGTCTCTGATCCGATATAGCAGAATGGAATGGCGCAAAAAAGCACATAATAGGGAAAATCTATTTTAAGGTAACAGCTAGCCTTCGCGCTTGCCGCAGTCATGCGGCTTAAGCAGCGATACGGCAAATATATACGCTCTATTTATTTGGAGAAAATTGTCCAATAAAAGAATGCGCAACCTTACAGGCATTACTCGCAACATTATCGACCATTTACGCAAGGTTTATAAATAATGGGTCAAATTCCTGGTCGTCTCACTCCAAGTCAACTTGTTTTTTTAGGAATTTGGTTGCTTTCGCCAGGAATTTGGTTGCTCTCGCGTTGATTTGATTGCTTTTGGAATAGAATTGGTTGCTTTCAATGACCGAATGGTTGCCCTAATCCATTTACTGGATAAAAATAGTCGAAAAACCTGTATAACATTTTATATATAGCGTTTCCACACGATGTGGCGCTCTTACTCTTTGTTCCTCTGCCTAAACAATGAAAAAGATGTCCTCTATGAAATCGAAGACATCTTTTTTCTTATTAATGATAAAATTTTTCCGGTATTGCACCGATTGTACGACGGTGGTATAAAAGCGGTTCTTTGTCTTCGTTTCGAATCTCTAGCACTTCACCGATTATCGTTGTATGATCCCCTGCATCGATTCGACTAAATACTTTACATTGTAAAGTGGCTAATGTATTCGAAAGTACTGGTAAATCTAAGGCAGACTTTTCCCAGTCGCATTGACTAAAGCGGTCTTCTACTTTACTAGAAAATAGCGTACATAAATCACTTTGATCAGATGCTAAAATATTCACCGTAAATTTGTCTATCTTTAAAAACTCTTCATACGAGTACACTCGCTTATCAATTGACCATAAAATAAGTAGTGGCTCGAGTGAAACCGATGCAAATGAGTTAACTGTCAGTCCCATAGGTTTTCCTTCTTGGTTAAATGCTGTTACAACAGTAACACCTGTAGGGTAATTGCCCATTGCCGCTTTAAAACTTGCTATCTGTTCTATTTTATTATCCATATGAACTTCTTCCATTMTATTTTCTTTTAAGCATATCAAAGTCATTATATTCTTTCACACTTTTTGATTCCACAGAATTTTCATTTTTGTTTAAATCATATCTGGAAGGGTAAAGATAGTTATATCACAAATAAAACAACAAATGGAGGAATTATAATGACAGTCAAATTAACAGTAGAAAATGCCTTACAAGCGAAACAAGAAATCGAAAAATTAGAGACACAAGGATATTCAAAAGACCACATTCATATTTTCGCCCATTTCAAAGAAAGAGCCGACGATATTAATGATGCACTAGATACGAAAGACGTTGGTTTGAAAGAACAAGGCCTCCTTGATTCGATGAAAAATATTTTCACTTCTCGAGGAGACGAACTCCGAAACAAAATGGAGGCAACCGGTTTATCGAAAGAAGAAGCGGCGGCTGCAGAAGCAGAGTTGGATAAAGGGAAGCTTGTAGTTATTGCACATAAACCGCAATAATAAATGTAGCAATGTTATTAACAGAATGATTAACCAGCAAAAATCCTATTTCCCAAAAAGGGAAATAGGATTTTTCATTTGAGCATATATTAATTTAGAAAAGATGGGCTATTAAAAAACACTGATGATTAATAGTCGCTTGGATATGATTGTCTATAAAGGAGGGAAAATTCAATGACTAACGATAATGAAGGATTTTTTGATAAGGAAAAACAAAATGTCCCAAAAATGAAAATGGAAAGAAAAGATGGTGAACCTACTTCCGCTTTCAAAGGGGCTTCTGTGGCAGCACTACTAATAGGAATATCTGCTTATCTAATAGGTTTGTTCAATGCAGCTATGGAATTGAATGAAAAAGGCTATTACTTTGCAATTTTAATATTTGGACTTTATGCATCTGTATCTTTACAAAAAGCAGTAAGGGATAAAGATGAAGGAATCCCAGTTACCAATATTTATTATGGTATTAGCTGGGTTGCACTAATTATATCTATTTTATTAATGGGAATCGGTTTATACAATGCAGGAAGTATTGATTTAAGCGAAAAAGGGTTTTATGGTATGGCTTTTGTGCTTAGTATATTTGCCGCAATAACCGTTCAGAAAAATGTCAGAGATACGCAGAAAGCAAGAGAAGTAGAATAAAATGAATAGTGCCAGTCACTCACACTATTAAATGTGTGAGTGACTGGCACTTATTAGTTCATCGCTAAGCTGTTATGTTCCATCCTGATAGTTAACGGGGAACTATATTATTGCTTTTATCGCCATCACAAACTCATATAAAAAGTATCCCGCAAAACCAATTAGTATCCATCCAGCGACAATCGATACCCATTTTATCATGGCTTGATTCATTACTTTCCTTGTTACGGAAACAATAGCAAGTAGCCCAACATCATGAAGTAAGATACCTGCTAAAATACCTGCTCCAACGATTAAAAATGTTGCCGGTTGCGTCGTATCATAAGAATCGGCAAGTACTGCTCCAAAGACGGATATCCAAAACACTAGGTTTCCTGGCGAAACAGCTACGAGTAAACCATTACGATATGAGCTAAAAAATGATTTAGTTGGTTTATCGCCTGCTAAGGTAATACCCTGATCAGCATTTTTAATAGATTCATAACCTAAAAAAGCTAAAAAGCATGCACCAATAAGCCACATTGGTATTTGAATATAAGGCGTAGCAAGGACCGAAGCCAAGCCCATATATAATGCAATAATTAAAAGGAAGTCAATCGTCATTCCTCCAAGTCCCACTGCCCACCCACGCATGAAACCATTTTTCAAACCTTGCTTGGTCATTTCAACCGTCATTGCTCCTACAGGCATTGCAATCGCAAGTCCTGCTAGTAAATACGTTAAAAATAAACTCAAAAGAAACACTTCTTCCAAACTTTATCCCTTCATACGTCCGTTTGTAAATATTTTAGCATAAAAATACATTTAAATGTAAATAAATACACAATCTAATTAAGTAAGATTATTCTGTCCTTCTTCCTTTTCAGAAAGTAGAAAATTGTCCTAACTATTTTTGGATAGCTGGGTCAATTTGTAATAAAACAATGACGCAAAAGCTTCTTGCTGTTCAGTAAGCTTTAAGTTCGCCAATATCACTTTACCAAGCGCACTAATATAGGAAGGGGAACGATCTCCTATTTCGAGTTGATATGGTTCTATAAAGGAAGGTTTAATCATTTGCTCCAACACCCCAATATATACACCTTCTGCCACACTTACTCCCAATTGGTAAGGTGTACGTAATGTAGTCCAGTGATCTTTTTCTTCCGGTTGTTTGGAATTTTTCCTCATTCCTTGTAAAATACGTATCTTTTTTTTATATCATTCATATTTTCCAGCGTGCTTAGCAACCGGAAAGCAGTTGTTTTCTTTATATCCAGTGCCTTTGTGATTTCTGTCAAAGTTAGAAATTGTTCCTCATGCAATAATTCTAAAATTTGAAGCCCCTTTTTTAATGTTGAAACTTCATATTTACTCATCCAAATCACCTCTACTCTGACATCATTTTAGGTGGCCTTTCACTATTTGAAACAAAATGCAATCAATTTCTTAATTGTTATTTACCAACAACTTGTAATAAAAAGAAACCGACTAAAACTTTACATCAGCTTCTTTTCTAAAGTAAAGCCACGCTAATATCGGAATATTCTATATTTTCTCGATTTGGTACGCTAATTGAGAATTTGAAGATTACAATAAAATAAAATTAACCTATTTTCTGTAAATATAAGATAGGTATAATTAAGTAGTTCATGAATACAGGACCTGCCAGTATTGATATTGAATGACAGACATAGTGAAAAATTAAAGTAATATTATTGACAAACAATATTACATATACGATAATAATTATGTAATTAGAATTATTATTGTATAAGTAATGATGAATATATATTAATTATTACTGCCGTTTAGGAATGGACTATATAACCTAAACTAACTATGTACAAAAAACACATTAGGAGGAATATTTATTATGTCTTTAATAGGAAAAGAAATATTACCATTCAAAGCTTCGGCTTTCAATAGCGGTAACGGCGAGTTTATCGAGGTTTCTCAAGAAAACCTAAAAGGTCAATGGAGTGTAGTTTGCTTTTACCCAGCAGATTTTACATTCGTTTGCCCTACTGAACTTGGAGATCTTCAAGATCAATACGCAACACTAAAAGAACTTGGCGTTGAAGTATATTCTGTTTCAACGGACACACATTTTACGCATAAAGCATGGCATGATCATTCAGATGTGATTAGCAAACTGGAATATGTCATGATCGGTGACCCTGCACAAACTATTTCACGTAACTTTGATGTACTTGACGAAGAAGCAGGACTTGCACAACGCGGTACATTCATTATTGATCCAGACGGCATCGTTCAAGCAGTTGAAATCAATGCGGATGGCATTGGTCGAGACGCAAGTATTCTCGTTGACAAAATTAAAGCGGCACAATATGTACGCAACAACCCAGGTGAAGTTTGCCCAGCAAAATGGAAAGAAGGCGAAGAAACACTTAAACCAAGCCTTGACCTTGTTGGGAAAATATAAGGAGTAGATAGGATCATGTTAGACGCAGATATAAAAGCACAATTAGCCCAATATCTTGAATTGATGGAGGGCGATGTGCTACTTAAAGTTAGCGCTGGAGAAGATAAAGTTTCGCGTGAAATGACAGCGCTAGTAGATGAATTAGCCACCATGTCATCTCGCATTCAAGTAGAAATGGTGAATTTAGAAAGAACACCGAGCTTTAGTATCAATCGTATTGGTGAAGATACTGGCCTTACTTTTGCTGGTATTCCACTTGGACATGAATTCACTTCATTCGTTCTTGCTTTATTGCAAGTGAGTGGCAGAGCTCCTAAAGTAGAGCAAAAAGTAATCGAACAAGTGAAAAAACTTGAAGGTGAGTACCACTTCGAATCGTATATTAGTTTAAGCTGTCAAAACTGTCCAGAAGTTGTACAAGCACTTAACCTAATGAGCGTGTTAAACTCTAACATTACACATACGATGATTGATGGTGCAGCGTTTAAAGATGAAGTGGAAAGCAAAAACATCATGGCTGTTCCAACTGTATTACTAAATGGAGAATCATTCTCTAGCGGTCGTATGACCATTGAAGAAATACTAGCCAAGCTAGGAAGCGGACCAGATGCATCAGAATTCGCTGATAAAGATCCGTATGATGTACTCGTTATTGGTGCTGGACCAGCGGGTGCAAGTGCAGCAATTTATGCGGCACGTAAAGGGATTCGTACAGGGATTGTTGCCGATCGTTTCGGTGGGCAGATTTTAGATACAGCTTCTATTGAAAACTTCATTAGTGTTAATCGTACTGAAGGCCCTAAACTTGCTTCAAGCCTTGAGGAACACGTAAAAGAGTACAATGTCGATGTGATGAACTTACAGCGCGCGAAACGCTTGGAAAAGAAAGATTTAGTTGAAATTGAACTGGAGAACGGTGCTATTCTAAAGAGTAAAACCGTTATCCTATCTACAGGAGCGCGTTGGCGCAATGTTGGAGTACCTGGCGAGGCTGAGTTTAAAAACAAAGGTGTCGCTTACTGCCCACATTGTGACGGTCCGTTATTTGCAGGTAAAGATGTGGCGGTTATTGGCGGTGGTAATTCTGGAATAGAGGCAGCGATTGATCTTGCTGGAATCGTAAACCATGTAACCGTTCTTGAATTTATGCCGGAGTTGAAAGCCGATTCTGTTTTACAAGAGCGTCTTTATAGCTTGCCGAATGTTACGGTCCTGAAAAATGTTCAATCGAAGGAAATTACCGGTACTGATAACGTAAACGGTATTACTTACATTGAGCGTGAATCAGGTGAAGAACAGCATATCGAACTAGCTGGCGTATTTGTTCAAATCGGTCTTGTGCCGAGTACAGAATGGCTAGGCGACGCCGTTGAACGCACGAAATTTGGCGAAATTGTTGTCGATAAACGTGGCGCAACGAACGTACCTGGCGTATTTGCCGCAGGAGACTGCACGGACAGCGCTTATAAACAGATTATTATTTCGATGGGTTCAGGTGCAACCGCTGCTTTAGGGGCATTTGATTATCTAGTCCGAAATTAATAAATGCATTATTAAAGGAACAGGCCAAAAATGAGCCTGTTCCTTTTTTGTGCAGATTATTCAGCTCTCTAAATACCGGTATCTTTTCCAATCACCAAATACAACAAATTATTCAAGAATCTGGTGAATGATTTGCAGCGAGCAGTAAACCAAATTCACTTTTATTCCGTCACCAACATATGATAAATTTTGCTTATCTTGTCATGCAAAGATTGCATTTGAACAAATCGTGCTTTCCTTATCACTTCTTTACCGTCTACAAATAAAAGTAGTGCAGGTACCGTAAATATCGAAAGACGTCCAGCTATTTCTTCGACATCATCTGCGTTGATATGTCCCAGCTGAATGAGTGGAAACTCTGTCAGTAAATCCTTCACTTGAGGCAATATAGCATGACATACGCCGCAATTAGTTCGTGATACATATAAAAAACTAAACTGATAATCCTCGATAAACTTTTCTACCGAGGTGAGTGATGTTAATGTAATCATATCTTCTCCTTTCATTTTCATAGGGTTTATTTTTGGATACCAGTCACCAGTAATCAAACATGCGTATTAATTGCCTCGTTTACTAGGGACTTCTTTATTTTGTAATGAGTAGCTTGCCAAATTCCTTTTTCACCTTTTAAGATTAGGAGTTGAGGTGATTCATGCTTCACACCTAGATCTTTTTCAATTGTATTGGAAACAAGCCTATCCTCCTGTACAATGACGATGTATTTAGGAAGTTCTGTATCAAGCGCTTGTAATTCTTTCATGGCTGATAGGCTACTTTGGCAGGTCATACTGAATTTAAACAGAAGAAAAGGCTGTTCTTTTGACTTTCCCAATAAACTCCGCCACGCTTCTACCGATTTAATCCGTTCCATATATATTTCACCTCCAACATCCCAACTAGCGTCAAAAGGATTGCGCAAACAATCCACACCATAGCACCTATTTTAGACCCGGTGCTCGTCTTTTCGCCATTGCTGAATTTCTTTTTTTATTTCATCAGGTGTCATGCCAGTTAATGCAGCTTTTGAAGCAATACCAGGAAACTCAACATCTGAAGCAAAGCGCAAGGCAATCAGTTGCGGCATCGTAATATTAGAGTCGATTGGTGATCCTGTTAACATAAAATAGCGCAATTGTTCCTCCACTCGAATCGTCCGATCTTGAACTTTTAACGCATTCATCCTTGAGAGTAGTCCTGCAATAATACTCATGATAACTAAAGCCATTATTAAAAATGTAATGAAAGAAAAATCACCTTTCACGATGCTCGTAATTGTAAAGACAATCGCCACCAATAATGTAATTGCACCAATCGGCATGAATATAAAATGTTGTAAAGGGTGAAGTCGTATGTGATTTTCATAGGTTTGCAGCTTTTTTTCTTCCAAATTTATACCCCCTATCGTTTTTTTCGTATAGTATTGCTTTCTCTATGAATGGAACTTATTAATTGTTCGTAATTAATATATCTAACCAAATCTTCACTGCCGTTACAAATATTAAGAAAGCTAAAATCACCTGTAACACTTTTGTATTTACCTTTTTTCCAACCATCGCCCCAAGCGGTGCGGCAATTAAGCTAGCAACCACCATGATAAGTGATGGTAAGAATTCCACTTGCCCCGTTGACACCTTCCCAGAGATCGCACCAATCGATGAAATAAGTGTGATAGCCAAGGAAGAGGCAATTGTCATTCGTGTAGGTATTTTTAAAACGGTAAGCATAATCGGTACTAACAAGAATGCTCCTCCTGCACCAACAATACCTGCCCCTATCCCAACGATTAATGCAAGTAATGCGGCAAGCCATTTGTTAAATATTATTTGTTCAAGGGGTATATCATCAATTCCTTTTTTAGGTATGAACATCATGACGGCTGCAACTATCGCTAAAATTCCATATACCAAATTGATGCCACTTTCAGGCATGTGTGTAGAGCCTAATCCCCCCAAAAAACTACCGATTAAAATACTAACACCCATGTAAGCAATTAATTTTTTATTTAAAAATTCACCTTTTCGATAAGCATAGACACCGCCAATCGTCGCAAAGAACACTTGGATTGCAGTTATTCCTGCCACTTCATGAGCTGTAAACTGGGCAATACCAAGTGCAGAAGGGATATACAACAACATCGGGAAATTAATAATGGATCCACCTATCCCTAACATTCCCGAAATAAATGAGCCTATTAATCCGATGAAGAAGATGATAGCAATAAAGCTTATATCCATTTTAACCTCCTCCTAATAAGGGAACCTACTATGGGCTCCCTTTTTAATCATCTTCAACCTTTTTATCGAACTGCACAACGATTTGGTCCAATTTCCATTTCACGTTGCGTTTCTTCATCAGAGGTAACTTTCCCCATATTCATCTCTCGAATTTCTTGATATGCATTTGGCTGTGGCGGTAAATTTTCAGTCACCATTTTTCTAAATTCATTTTCATCCTTAATGTTTAGTCCATGATTTGTTTCAAAGAGCGTACTTAACTTTTCAGATACACTACCATCTGCATTTAATTCATCAATAATCATAAAGTGTGCTGGCAGTACCATTAGTTCCCCAGATAATTCTCTGTATCTCGTGTATAGACTCTCTCTTAAATCTCCAACCCAATCTTCCGCTAACCCAGCAAGGTCCGGTCTTCCAATTGAATCAATAAATAAAATATCTCCTGATAGTAAGAACCTTTCGTCCACAACAAATGATGTCGATCCAATTGTGTGACCTGGAGAATATAAGGTAAGAATATTTATAGAAGCATTACCAATTGTCACTACATCTCCATCTTCTAGTGGTTCATAATCAAAGATTACATCTACAGCATCTTTTGGTGGAAGCAAGTATGTTGCGTTTGTTTTTTCAGCAAGTTTTCTTCCACCAGAAATATGATCGGCATGTAGATGTGTATCAAATACAGAGGTAATTTTTGCGCCAATACGATCTGCAAATTCAAGATAGACATTGGTCATTCTTGCCGCATCAATAATGGCAGCCTCACCGTTGGAGACGATCATGTAAGACAAACATCCCTTACCGATTCGTACAAACTGATAAATCTCTCCACCCTCTTTTAGATCCCCAACTTTAACTGGTTCCAAATGTTCACTCCATGCACTCATCCCACCTTCTAAGGAAGAAACAGAAAGTCCCGCCTCTACAAGCATTTCTGCAACCATAATAGATGAACGCCCTTTTGCACAAACAACGAGTACATCTTTATCACTAGGAATCTCATCCAAGATTCCTTCCACCCCATCCATTAATTCAAAGTAGGGAGCATTTAAATAATCAAAGTTTTCACCTTCGATTTTCCAGTCTGCGAAATCACTCGTATTTCGTACATCTAAAATAAATAGTTCTTCTTTGTTAAATACTTTTTGTGTTACTTCTTTTGAAGTCATTGTATTTATATCCATACCTTTACCTCCTATGGTATATTATTTTCTTAAAAAAATTAAAATGTCAGTGTTACATCCGCATCTTTAGCAAACCCTAAAAATGTAACAGCCCCGCCTACTTCGATTCCATCAATAAAGACTTCTTTATCTAATCCCATAACATCCATTGTCATTTGACAGCCAATGAATGTAACGCCCATTTCTTTAGCCATCGCAACTAATTCTGGGATGGATGGAACATTGGCTTTTGTAAATCCTTCTGCAAAATGCTCTTTTCCTTCCGGCATCGGAAGTTGCTGATTTGCCTCTTTGTGGATTAAGTTCAGACCTTCGAATGTGAAGAAAATAGCTACTTCTTGATCCGTTGCTGCAGCTGCAGTTGCAATATTAAACACTTTGTATGCATCAAATAATCCACCATTGCTTGCGATAATTGCTACTTTTTCATTCATTTATTTTTCCTCCTAATTTATCTTATACCTACATGGGTATTAAAACTTTCAAAAAAATTTATTCCACTTCCCCTTCCCAAGAAAGCATGCCACCTTGCATATTTATCACATTATGACCTTGGTCTTCTAGGAATTCTGTTGCACGACCACTTCTTCCTCCTGAACGACAAACCATGATATATTCTTTTGACTTATCTAATTCATGCATACGAAATTCGACTAATCCTAATGGAATGTTTATTGCTCCAGGAATTTTCCCTTCTGCAACTTCCTCTACTTCACGCACATCGATGATATTTAATAGCTTTCCTTCATTTATTAAAAAATCTACTTCTTTTGCAGTCATTTCTTTCATCGTAAGTCCCCCTTATTCTATTTTCTCCAGGTGCTCATGCCGCCTTTTACATTCGTCACTTTTGTAAAGCCTATTTTTTTGAGCATCTTACAGGCTTTTTGGCTCCTCATTCCACTTTGGCAAATGATAATCACTTCTTTTTCCTTTGAAAGTTCCTTCTCCGCTTTCTGAGAGAGTTGGTGGAGAGGAATATTTTTAAAGCCTTTAATATGATTGCCATTAAATTCACCGGGTGTTCGAACATCAATAAATTGCTTTTCCTTGTTACTTAACTCTTCCTTTAAATCTGCTGTTGATAGTTGTCTCACACCTTTTGCCGGTAGAGCGCGCTGTAAAATGAAAACCAAGAAAAGCACAATAATGATGTAAGTAACGTATTCCAAATATTTTACCACCTTAATGGATATTGTTTATTTACCCCTATGGGTATGAATTTATATAAAAAAATAGAATTAGCCCTTTTTAATCCAAAACTTTAATACATCATTTTCTTCCTCATGTTTCAGAAGCTCGTGCCCACCGGATTTAGCCCAGGCTGGAAAGTCGTTTTTAGCTCCCTTATCTGTTGTGTGCACCTCTAGTAATTGACCCCCTTCAAGTTCATTTATGGCCATTTTACTTTTTACGATCGGCATTGGGCATGCTAATCCTTTTGCATCTAATACTTTATCAACATTCATTTTTATTCCTCCTTTTCTTTTTATAATTACCCCTATGGGTATATTAACGAAAGAAAAAAAAGATGTCAACCCTTAAGTTTCATCTGCTTTTTACAAGCAAGTTGACAGCTTCTTTAATCATTTCGTCTGTTTTTTCTCCATTTACTCCGGCATCTTGAACACATTCAACTAAGTTTGAACTCACTATCACACCTATTGTTCTGTCTACTGCTGAGCGAACAGCTGACAACTGCGTAATGACTTCTTTACAATCTTTGTTTTCCTCCATCATTTTCAAGATCCCTCGAAGTTGACCTTCCATACGCTTTACTCTGTTTTTCATTTGATCATTGTATTCCATGGAATTCTCCTCCCTATTAATCACAAAATTACTGACATGCTGTATGATATACCCTCTCCGGTATATTGTCAACATTGACAACTAATCATACTCTATTATTGCCCACTACTTATTGATGACAATCGATAATTTATAATTTGCATGCTTGTTTAAGTCTTCTAGAAATTCATCCAGTGCTTTATTAGACGGAAATTTGCATTCGAGAATGTAACAACCGTCTCCACTGATTTTATAGTTATGAATTATGTATGCTTCTTGAGTTTTTAAAAACGATAGATAGGGTTGATGATAAGTGCTTTGTGTGATAATCGTAATAAAAGCATATATAAAATAGCCCATTTTAACTTGATTAACTTTAATTGTGTACTCTTCAATCACTCCGTTATCCTCTAATTTCGCAACCCTTGCAGAAGCAGCTTGTCCAGTTAAATGGACTTTCTCGCCCAATTCTTTCATCGTAATACGACTGTTCTTAGACAGTTCTTCTATGATATGCATATCCGTGTTATCTAACATTTATTCAACTCCTTTCATTTCTCAAGTCAAACCGCAAAAACACTTGATTTTATCTATGTATCGCTGATTGACCATAGTATAAACTATATACGAATCAAAGAAAAGGAGTTGTAATTATGTATATTAAACAAATTCGAAATGCTACGCTCGTTATTAAATACGCAAACAAAAAATTTTTAATAGATCCAATGTTAGCAGAGAAAGGTGCTTACCCACCTTTTCCTAATTCATTAAGACAAGACCAAAACAACCCATTGGTTAATTTGCCTACATCAATTGAGGAATTAATGAATGTCGATGCGGTAATCGTCACGCATCTGCATTTAGACCATTGGGATGATGCCGCTATAGAAGCATTGCCGAAAGATATTAAATTATTTGTTCAAAATGCGGAGGATGCGACAGTAATTCAAAAAGCTGGTTTCAATAATATAGAGGTTTTACAAGAGGATACGCTCTTTGAAGATGTTCAATTAGTTAAAACAAAAGGCGAGCATGGAAGAGGCCCGGTATTAGAACTTGCCGGTCAAGTATGTGGCGTTGTCTTCAAGCATCCAAGTGAAAAAACTTTATATCTAGCAGGAGATACTGTTTGGTATGAAGGTGTTCAAGAAGTGATTGAAACACATAAACCAGAAATCATCGTTGTAGCTGGCGGTGACAATCAATTCCTAGTAGGCGGTTCGCTCGTAATGGGGAAAGAAGATATCTATGAAGTGTACAAGGCTGCCCCTAACGCGAAAATTATTTCTAACCATATGGAAGCTATCAATCACTGGACATTATCAAGAGAAGAATTGAAAAGCTTCAGTCAAGAAAAAGGTATTTCCGATAATGTTTTGGTGCCGGATGATGGGGAATCATATTCATTTTAATAGTAAGACAGACAGAAAAACAATATTTCTGTCTGTTTTTTTATTCATGTTTCATAGTTGTAAAAATGCCAAACGCACGGGATAATGAATGATAAAATATTTATATTTCACCTTCAACACTAATTGCTGACAGCATCCGTACAGGATCAAATCCTGAAATCCATTCCCCATACATATTTGTTTGTGGAAACGTAAGTCTCTTCGTTTTCCCAATTAGTTTAATCATGGCAATTGGATGGAAATCCACATTTACCTCTTTAAAAGGTATGTCAGAGTCATTTAAAAATTGCTTCACCATTTGGCATACAGGGCATAGTGTTGTTGTATAAACCGTTACTTTATGCTTCATCTTTGTATCCTCTTTTCCTATTATCCTGCTGTTCCAAAACCAAGCACTAAATAGATTATTGAAAATCCTAACAAAAAGAAAAATGTATGAAAATTGCTTTGCGCTGTCCTTTTAATTCACCAGTTTGTATTTCTGCTACACTCATCCCATTAATATACGATAAAAATGCAGGATAAAGTGGAAATACACAAGGCGATATGAAAGTTAAGACACCTGCACTGAATGCAAGTAATATTGAAATGTCCGCCATCAATGACCCCTCCACTTTATCCTACATATGTTAATTGTTCATTGTCGCGATACACTTGATTAATCGTTCCTCCACCTAGGCATTCTTCTCCTTGATAGAAGACAACTGCTTGTCCAGGTGTTATGGCACGAATCGGTTCGTGGAAGATGACTTTAACTTTGGAATCATCCAACCGTTTTACCGTTACTTTATTGTCCAATTGGCGATAGCGGAACTTTGCAGTACATTCAAATGTATCACCTATACCTTCATTTGAAATCCAACTTACATTGTCAGAGATGATGCTGTCTGAATATAGCATTTCATGGTGGAAGCCCTGTTCGACATACAGCACATTTCTTTCCATATCCTTTCCAATTACAAACCAAGGATCGCCGGCTCCTCCGATACCCAATCCATGCCTCTGCCCGATTGTATAGTGCATTAATCCATCATGCTGCCCAACCAATTTCCCATCGAACGTCTCCATATTCCCCTTTTGAGCAGGCAAATATCCACTTAAGAACTCTTTGAAATTTCGTTCCCCAATAAAACAAATACCTGTGCTGTCTTTTTTACTTGCAGTCGCCAAGTTAGCTGCGGTAGCTAATTCCCTCACTTTTGGTTTTTCCATATCCCCTATTGGGAATAACACTTTACTTAACTGTTCCTTTGTTAATTGGTTAAGGAAATAAGTCTGATCCTTATTTTCGTCTTTCCCTCTCAACATGTGAACTTTTCCATTTTCTCTGACCACACGTGCATAATGTCCTGTAGCCACATAATCCGCTCCAAGGTCCATAGCATGATTTAAAAATGCATTGAACTTGATTTCTTTATTGCATATCACATCGGGATTTGGCGTTCTTCCCGTCTTATATTCTTCTAAGAAATAAGTGAATACCTTGTCCCAATACTGCTTTTCAAAATTCACTGCATAATAGGGAATATCCAGTTGATTGCAGACGCGGATAACGTCCTCATAATCTTCTGTAGCCGTACAAACACCAAATTCATCTGTATCATCCCAGTTTTTCATGAATATTCCAATTACGTCATAGCCTTGCTCTTTTAGAAGCATTGCAGCAACAGAAGAATCAACTCCTCCTGACATTCCTACAACGACACGTGTGTCTTTTGGTGCTTTTTCCATTTGTTTTTCCTCCTATCTTTCTATAAACTTTTTCTGCCATTAACTGTAATTTCTTCTAGTGGGTGATCATAATTTCACTGGCCTGTCTGTTAGCTAGAATTGAATGAATTGGAACTACGTATGCTATGAAAGCCGCAAGTTGGCTGTGAACAGAAAGGATATGAAAATGTAGTTTAATAACAAAATAGATTTATTATTTTTAATAGAAAAAGACCCGTCAAGGGTCTCTTTCTAGACTAAAATTTACTACACGTTTATCAATTTTCTCCTTAAAATGAGTAAGATTCACCATCATCTGGCACTAATACATTAGACTTGATTCCTTTTTCGTTGATAAAGTTCTTTAATTCTTCTCTGGATAATCCCCAATGGTTAACTGCTTCCATGTGGCTAACAATGATGTCAGCTTCAGGAGCAGCCTTGTATACTTCATATATGTCTTCTTTCCCCATAATAAGAGGACCAACAGGACCATCTTCAACAAATTGGTTTTGACCACCGTTTAGCAAAATAACTTCTGGTTTGTAGGTATCGATAATCTCTTGTACTTTTTCATACCAGACGGTATCACCAGCTAAATACAATGTTTTTTCATCCGTGTGTTGGAAGACAATCCCCATAACATTTCCCATGAGCTTTGCGGTTTCTCCATGTCCGTGACGACCATCAACTTCAGTAAGTTCAACTCCATTAAAGTCTATACCTACTTCTTCTTCCATGACTTCAATATTCGTGAATCCTAATTCTTTGGCTAATTTAGCATCCTCTTCATCTTGCATAATCATCTTAATGTCTTTAGGCAGCTGTTCTTTTGCTGCTTGGTCAAAGTGATCCTCATGTGTATGAGTAATGATGACAGCATCTACACCATCAAGAATCTCATCCACGGACATTGGTAATTCAACGATTGGATTTCGATCATCTCTTTCGGCAGGAAGGAAAGGATCGAATTCGCCTTTTTTGGAAAACATCGGATCAATCAAGAACTTTTGCCCACCATATTCTACAGTTACTGTAGCATTTCGGATTTGTTGGATATTCATTTCCTGTTCTTGTTGTTGAGAAGTATTTTGCTCTGGTTGGCTCTCCTGAGGGCTACCGCAAGCAGCTAATAATGCGCTCATCATAAGCGCCGTCATTGAAAGCATAGATGTCTTTTTAAATTTCTTCATTTTAATAAAGCCTCATTTCTTAAATTTAATAATTATTTTTCATTTCAATACACAACATTAATGAAACAAATTGTCTCTTCCTCTGTGCTCACATCAGCTGAATAATAAAACCCAGCAGCTTTAATCGTAAAGTCCGTAATTACTGGTAGTCCTACAGCAACAGAGGTGGGGACTTGTTTATTTTGAGCAATGCCTTTTACTAAATAGTCTTTCACCTTGATTTCTCACTTTTTTCTATAATACTGTTAATCTTTTGTTTTTAATTTACGAACTTTTTCAGGTGTTACATCATTTAAATTCGGATCCACTACCTTCATTCCTGAAAAAGTTTGAAGAACTTGTCCGCGTATAGCACGTAAATAATCTTCACGAAGCACTTGTTGCTCGACTTTTTCTGCATATGTTAACCCTTCTTCACGCTGCTTTTTCGCTAATACATTAATTCGTTGTAGCAAGTCCAACATGTTTTTTCACCGTCCTAATAGATTTTAAATTTATTCAATAATTTGAGTATGGAAGCGACGTTTCATATGGTTTACCATTGTTTCTCCCAGGTCAGTAAATGTTGCTACCCTTGTTTATGAATGACTGTTTTGAATCCTTCTGCGTCTGCTCCTGCAACTGTTAAAAAGTCACAAATATCCGTCGTCACCCCAACAGTATGGACCTTTTCTACTCCTAAACTTCTTAAAGTTTTTGAAATTACAATTCTTCTAGATGTTTTCCCTTATACAGGGACAGCATTTCGGGTGTGTTTTTTTGCTTTCTCAATGTTTTTCATTTTATTGTCCCAACAAGCCTGACTTAGATCCACAGGATATTCAGCTGGATTTAATGAACGTTTGTATTCGTCCCATAAAAGGCCTAGTTGTTGCCCGGCATAGGATTGAATCTCTTGGACTGACGGACTCTCATACACAAGTGTGCCATTGGCGAAAATATCTTCGTGCAAGTCTTTGGCTGTAAAATTGGTGACAAAATTTCCAATGTACGTATGCACAGGATGAAACATATGAAGTTTGGCTTCTTTTTCCGGTTGTTCGTTTGCTAAGGCGATATAATCTCCTTCTGATTTTTTCGTAAGATTATTGATAATACGATATACCTTTTTTAAGCCTGGTGTCGTAACTTTTTCAGGGCTCGCAGAAATTTTGATCGTATCAATCATCTGTCCGTTGTCATCTTCAATGGAGACCAGTTTGTACACTGCACCTAAAGCTGGTTGATCGTAGGCGGTGATAGCTTTGGTACCAACTCCCCATGCATCGATTTTCGCTCCTTGTGCGTGTAAGCTCATAATGGTATATTCATCAAGGTCATTCGAAGCATAAATTTTAGTGTCAACAAATCCTGCTTGATCTAATAATTTCCTTGCTTCTTTGGATAGGTAAGCCAAATCTCCACTATCTAAGCGAATGCCTACAAAATTCATGTTTTCTCCCAGCTCTTTGGCAACTTTAATTGCCGTAGGAACACCTGATTTTAGCGTGTCATAGGTATCCACTAAGAAGACACAATATTTATGAGTTTTTGCATATTTATGGAAAGCGGTGTATTCATCTTGATACGCTTGAACAAAGGAATGAGCATGTGTTCCTGAAACAGGCAGACCAAATCGTTTTCCTGCTCGAACATTGCTTGTGCTAGAGAACCCACCAATATAAGCAGCTCTTGTCCCCCATAATGCGGCATCGAATTCATGTGCGCGTCTTGATCCAAACTCTGAAACAGGTTGATCACCTGCGACTTGTTTGATTCGAGAAGCTTTGGTTGCGATGAGTGTTTGATAGTTCACGGTATTTAACAAAGCCGTCTCAATGAGTTGCGCTTCGATTAACGGTGCTTCGATACGAAGAATTGGTTCGTTGCCAAATACAACTTCCCCTTCTTTCATGGCACGAACAGTTCCTGTAAAACGTACTGTTTGCAGAAAGTCAATATATTCTTCTTGATAACCAAGTTCTATTAAATACTCCAAATCGCTTTCAGAAAAATGAAATGTTTGAAGGTAATCAATAATTCGTTCCAATCCAGCAAAAATTGCATAGCCATTTCCAAACGGCAATTTCCGAAAATATAATTCAAATACAGCTTTTTTGGTATGGATATTGTCTTCCCAATAAGCTTCTGCCATATTGATTTGG
The DNA here is from genome assembly GCF_056396485.1 of Psychrobacillus sp. 05T411. NCBI lineage: Bacteria > Bacillati > Bacillota > Bacilli > Caryophanales > Bacillaceae > Psychrobacillus > Psychrobacillus sp. 05T411. Next base: position 61,636 of record NZ_JBFTLO010000006.1, read on the forward strand.
TACAAGTCCGTGTGTAGGGCGAAGCTATCATCTATATATTTGTTCATTACACTAACCTCCTAAGCTCATGAAATTTGCTCGGAATTGCTTATAATAAGTAGTTTTTACTCTCTATTTTTTATGAATTCGTTTCACTACTTTTACGTAAGAGGTCTTTAGAAAAGTCAACAAGCCCACGTGCTTCTTCGGTCCGAAGAAAATTCACATCCAAACCATCAGGACCCAGACGGAAACGATCCAGTGCATCAGCATCCTTGAAAATCTGATACAGCAATACGCCCCGTTTACTTAAGCAAGACGACTTTGCAATCTCTGACAAACCAAGCGAATCATCTTGGTCATGATAATAGGTAATGTAGTAGGTTTGCTCATGATAGGGCAAATCGTGCTCACGGCAATAATCTTTGTAATACTCTGCCGCTCGACTACCATGCCCCTTATCAATACCATCATCAAGCCGGCGGGAATCATGAAATATAGCCGCCATTCCTAATTTCTCTAACTCCTCATCACTAAGACCTTTTTGATGTCCGATAACGAGAGACAAAAGCAGCACGCGAGCGCTATGGGCTTTCGTATGCCATTCACTATCCGGCAGCCAAAACTCTATGTTTTCCTCCATGAATTTATACCATAGCTCATAATGCTTTTTAATTGGTTGGCAGTTTAGTTCATTCAAAATATTTGCTAGAAACATCTTTCATTCCCTCCACTATGTTTTTATTAAGGTGAATCAGGCTTGTTTTAGCTGCACTAAATGCTCTAACACTTCTGCAATATCACCGTCGACCCCAATGGATTTAGAAGCAATTACATCTGGAATATAAAGCTCGAATCCTTTATTAAAAGTAATGTAGGTCGCATTTTCCTCAACGCTAGTTAACTCCATAAGTGGGGCTTTAATCAATTGGTTTCTTGCTCCTATGCCTAATTCAAGCAGTACTAATTTCTTACCATGAGCTTTCTCGATAAAATCCTTATAAGCCTGAAAGCTGGCTAGCCATGACTCACCTCTTAGAAAATTCCGATCGACTTCGACATGAACTTGCATTGGGCCACCACATTCTGGACATTTAGGAATAAGGTTTGAAGGAACTTTTCCATTTTCTTGATTTCGGGCCATTTCGCTCAATATTTCGTCGCCTTGGTAAATTTGATTATGGCAACCATGAGAACATTGCAAATATCGACTATTGCCCTCGATTTCGAAAAGACATTCCTTTGGAAATCCTGCCAGCGTAAAATGAGAATCTGTATTAGAGGTAACTACGAAATAATTTTTATCCTTCACTAGTTCATAAAGGTTCTTCATAACCGGACTAGCTTCTTTGTTGTTTAAAAAGTAGGCGTACATACGGCTGAAAAATGCCCACTTTTCTTCCTCAGAAGGATATGGATAAAAAGCTCCCTGCAGGATGTTACGAAAACCATATTTTTCACTAAAACCACCAAAATGTTCCAGAAAAGACGAATCCTCTGAAAAAATATTAATACCTCCCGAAATGGCGAGGCCATTACTTGCGCCGATTACAATACTGTCAGCTTTCTTGATTTTGCTTAAAACTTCCTGGTACTTCTCTTCCATACGAACCTCCGCCTTCCTCTAAAATGTTGCTGAATCTATTTTGCTTATTGAATTCGTATAATGCGAAGCTGGATTGCTCAGTATTCATCCAATAAGCGAATCTCTTTTCCCTTCCCGTTCAAAGCATCTTGTAAGACACGTGCAATATCTTCTTTAATGGCAAGTCCTTTTTCACTTAACTCTTGAGGAACTACCGCATCTTTAGGATTTATTGTAATGTAGTAGGCATCCGGAAAACTGTAAGTCATATTCCAGAATGGCTCTTTAATAAACATCGGGGTCATTGTTCCAACGCCTAATTCCAGAAAAAGAATCTTTTTATCTTTGTTATTGATAAGATATTCATTGTATTTTCTTAATTCATTTCTGTAAGAGCTTCCTTCCAAAAATACATAAGAGCGCACCCATGGTTCCATTTCCTCCCCGCATTTTGGACATACTGGAACTAACTCTGTTGGAATTCTAGTTCCATCTATGTTTGCATACATATTCTCAACTTGCTCTTTATTAAAATAAACTTGATCATGGCAACGGGAGCCACATTGAAAATAACGCATATCCCCTTGAATTGGGGAGACCTTATCATCAGGGAAAGTCTTGGAAAACTGTGCGTCTTGATTCGTTGTAACAATGAAATAGTTTTTGCCTTGAAGGAGTTGCAATAAATCAAGGTAAGGGCGACCGGCTTCGGCATCATGTAAAAATTTGATTTCAGTAGCAAGAAAAGCCCATCGTTCTTCTCTTGTAGAAAAACGATAATAAAAGCCCTCAAAAAGATTTTTAATAACATATTTATCTGCAAATTTCCCAAAATGCTTCAAAAAGTTTTCATCCGTATGATAAAAGCTGTGTCCGATAGCCTCAGACATCCCAGCAGCACCACCTACCACAATCACCTCAGCTTCTTCAATTTTGTTTAGTAATATGTTTATGTTGTCTTGATATTGTTGTGATAACATAATTTATTTGTCCTCCTAAAGTTTTTTTCTAGTTGAAAAACATACACTTATATAGCATCCCTTTAAAAACAAATTGCAATCCGGATGTGTATATTTTTCCCAACCAAACCCTCTTTTACTTGGGTTCTAGTTGATTATATAGTAAGTATGAACAGACAAACAAGTATGCACTTTTTGGATATATACTATCCTAAATGATAGTGTAGTTGAAATAATTAAAAGCCTGCTTCCCAACCACGTCCTTTTATTAATAGCTTATTTTTACTTGTAAATTCGCATTTATACTTTAAACGACAAAAAAACTCTCATCCCCAAGATTATTCATCTAGAGGGCGAGAGTTATTAACTTCGTAGTACTGATATGGCAAATGAACATGTACCTGGTCTCTATTACATTTAATTCTCGAAAAGTAGTTTCAACTAATTGAGAAAAATCTAAAGGTGCTCTATTTTTTATTCAAATAACTCATCCACTACTTGTTTTAAAATCTCATAAGAATGAATTTCCTTTTTCGATTCGTAAATATTAGATATGGCAATGATTTCATCTACTTGATACGTCTGTTGGAAATCAATTAGATCCCTACGAATTGTTACTGCATCACCCATGATTGTATAACCTAGTCGATGATGGAGAATTTCTAATTCAACTTGTGATAACGATTCAAGGAAGTTTTTAGTTGGTGGAATAAGCTGACTTAAATTATTTGTATAAATATCGATATAAACCTGCAAGTGACTTGCAGAAATAAAAGTTGCCTCTTCCATAGAATCTGCTGCAATCACATTAATACAAGCTATCACATAAGGCTCTTGAAGATAAGCAGACGGTTGGAAATTTTCTCGATAAATAGCAAGCGTTTCTTCCATTGCATGAGGTGTAAATTGAGCACCAAATGCATAAGGTAGACCAAGTTTTGCAGCAATTTTAGCTGAATCCGTTGAGGAACCTAATACATAAACTGGTACATTCGTTCCAATACCTGGATAAGCGCGAACCTCTCCTTGTACATTCTCGTCCCCTACAAAACGCAAAATATCTTGTACTTCTCGTTCAAAGAAAAACACTCCATTATGATTCGAACGACGAATCACATCGGCAGTTTTTTGATCCGTTCCTGGCGCACGCCCAAGTGCTAGATCTACACGATTTGGATACAATGTTTCAAGTGTTCCAAATTGCTCAGCTACTACTAATGGGGAGTGATTTGGCAGCATAACACCTCCTGAACCTACACGAATATCCTTCGTATTTGCTAGTATATGTTGCACAATTGATACGGTGGCTGCACTTGCATAAGCGTCGTGATTATGATGCTCTGCAAACCAAATCCGTTTATAGCCCATTCTATCTACAGCTTTAGCTAATGACACTGCAGAATCAATCCCATGTTTCATTGTTTCTCCTTGTCTTAATGGAGCAACTGATAAAACAGCTATATCAAATTTCTTCATAATTTCACCTCTAAAATAATTTATCTTTCTTTTATATTAGCTTATTTCATCTGCACTAATTGTTCTAACACTTCCCAGTTCATACAAACTCTTCATAACTGGACTGACTTCCTTGTTGTATGCTGGAAACATGCTTTACTTGAATCTAAATATATTATATAGTCGGTATATCTATACAAACAAGTATGCACTTTTTAGACGCATACTATCTAGGAGGATAGTGTCATTATGAAAACATCCAAAGTTAATATCGCTGACAACCAAGAGCCATTTTTTGGCTACACTCTCTCCATCATCAGCGGTAAATGGAAACTGCTAATTATTTACCATTTATCAAAAAATGGAACAGTACGCTACAATGAACTTCAGCGCATGTTAGGAAAGATAACCTATAAAACACTCAGTACTACCTTAAAGGAAATGCAAAATGATGGCTTAGTTCATCGTGAGGAATATCCACAAATTCCCCCAAAGGTCGAATATAGCCTTACTGAAAAAGGACAAACCCTCTGGCCACTTATCCAAGAAATGTGCCAATGGGGTGAGCATAATAAAAAACAATAAAGCAAGAAAATCGGATATTTTGCATGGTTGGCTGAAACATAACTAGCAAAAAAGAAAAAATGGTTCCAATCATCGGTATTTGATGATCGGAACCATTTTTATTTGGATTATTTCCACTTTGACGTTCTTTGTGAAATGAAAAAGTTGTTGACATAAAATGTGTTAGCATATAAGATACATTTCGTTAGTTAAGTTTACTTAACCTAAAAAAAGGAGGATACTATGATTTCAGATTATCAAAAAATGTTTAAAGAACTGATTGTCGTTTTTAGTGAATATTACTTAAATTATCTTTTATATAATAAAAACGCTCAAAAGTTCAATGCTTACAATTTAACAGCACAGCAAGATACAATTTTATTTTTTGTGAAGGACAATCCTCGTATCACAGCAAATGAAATTGCCCATAAATTCGCGATTTCTAAAAGTGCTGTAAGCCAAGTATTATCGAAGCTCGAAGCTCGAAATTTTATCAAACGTGAGGCCAACCCAAATAATCATCGCGAGTTCTTCATCGTATTAGCAAAGGAAGGTCTCGCTTATCAGGCATTAAGCGAAGATGCAGATAAAGAATTTATGACAAAGCACTTCGCTGACATCGATTTAGAACAATTGCAAAATGTATTACAAACAATGAAGAAAGTGAATGCATCCATTTCATCCTCCAACAAATAGGACCGTGAATTGTTTGACAATTAAATAGAGGAAATCAATTATGAATCGAAAAGAAAAAGTGTCTATTGCACTTGCATTATCTAGTTTATTTATTGCTTTTGTGGGGATGGGACTTGCCGCACCAGTTATGCCATCGATTGCGAAGGATTTAAGATTAAGTGGTGCCATTGTCGGTTACTTGTTCGCTGCGATGGCTTTTGCACAGTTTCTGGCTTCCCCTTTTACAGGTGTATGGGTCGATTCAATCGGCCGTAAAAAAATGATGGTCATCGGTCTTTTGTTATTTTCATTTTCAGAGGCACTGTTTGGCTTTTCAAATGAAACATGGCTATTATTTGCCAGCCGTCTACTTGGCGGTGTAGGTGCCGCCTTCATTATGCCAGCTGTTGTTACGTATATTGCCGATAAAACGACGCTAGCAAATCGTGCAAAAGCGTTAGGCTACCAATCGGCTGCGATTAGTTTAGGATTTATAATTGGACCAGGAATTGGTGGATTTATTGCAGAGTTCGGGATACGCGCACCGTTCTTCTTTGCTGCTGCCATATCATTGATTACTGCCATTGTTATTTTCCTTATATTAGACGATTCTATTTCAACAGAGCAGCTACAAAAAAATCGAGCATCCGCTGTACGACCAGCGTTTATTCAGGAGTTTAAAAAATCTTTTCAGCCACAGTACTTCACACCACTATTGGTCGTGTTCGTACTAGCCTTTGGACTTGCCGTTTATGAAATGATGTTTAGCTTATTCGTTGACGAAAAGCTTGGCTTTACGGTCCGTGATATTTCAATCATTATTACAGTCGGCTCAATCGCTGGGGTTGTCGCTCAGATTTTATTCTTTGATAAGCTGGTCAATGTAATTGGCGAACGAATGCTGATAAATCTCACCTTACTATCTTCCGCTATTTTTATCTTTATTTCGATTTTAATAGACGGTTACTGGACGATGATTGTCATTACGAGCATTGTATTTTTCTCAGGTGATATTTTACGCCCTGCTGTGACATCCTTTTTATCAAAAATCGCTGGGAAAAACCAGGGTTATATTGCGGGTATGAACTCTGCTTACACTAGCCTAGGTATCATAATAGGACCAATTATTGGCGGTATTTTATTTGATATCAACATCAATATGCCCTATGTATTTGCCGCAGTTGTGCTTGTCATCGCGTTTGTTATTTCAAGTGCAAAATTAAAGACGCCTCCCCTCAATTAAACCAACATAAAAAATTCACTATCTCATTTGATAGTGAATTTTTATTTTACATTCAAATCACTGGCCCTAATCATTTTGTCATCTAGCAATCAATGGACTCTGTTGTTTGACCTCTTTTATAGATAAATGTACAGTGTAATTCCCGTAGTCAAGAATTTTATCCAGAAAAAGATTCAATTTTTCTTGCGAGTTAACTTTTATTTTTAAATGATAACAGCCTTCTCCCGATACGCGGTGAACTTCCACTACCTCATTCCAATCATTCATTAATCGGATAAACGAATCATGGTCTGTTGTTTTCATGTAAATAACGACAAATGCTGTAAAGTTCAGTCCTAATTTCATTTCATCAACTACTAAAGAGTAGGCTTTAATGACACCATTTTCCTCCAGTTTTTTTATACGATTCCCTACCGCTTGTCCCGTCATATGAATCTGTTCACCTAGGTCTTTCCATTGAATACGTGAATTTTCGGATAATATCCGAAGAATCTGAAAATCTATATTATCAAGTTCCATATTAAATTCCTTTCACCATGAAATTTTTGGAGATAAAAGCGTTTCGCCAACTTATCGATTAAAATCACTATATGTTCTATGATTATAGTGTAACAAAATACTTTCAATGAGGTGGAGAATAATGAGCACAGCTTTAATTATTGTAGATATTCAAAACGACTATTTCCCGAATGGAAATATGGAATTAGTCAATCCAGATAAAGCGACTGCGAATGCTGCGAAAGTGCTTGAATCTTTTAGAAAGAACAACAATGATAACATTTTTCATGTTCAACATATCGCAGCTGATCCAGCATTAGGATTTTTCCTTCCGGATACGGAGGGCGCTGAAATACATGAAACTGTTCAACCATTGGAAAATGAAAGTATTATCATTAAACATTTCCCAAACAGCTTTTTACAGACTGATTTAGAAAGCAAATTACGAGAAAATGGCGTAACTAAGGTAGTAGTTGTAGGCATGATGACACATATGTGCATTGATGCAACTGTCAGAGCTGCAGTGGATCTAGGCTTTGAAACTACACTTATTGAAGATGCATGTGCAACACTTGACCTATCTTATGAAGGTAAGGTCGTGCCAGCTGAACAAGTTCATTATGCGTTTGTCGGTGCGCTTAACGGTATGTATTGTGCTGTAACTTCTGCTGAAGATTTTCTACAAAAAAACTAACAAATCATAAAGAACATATAAATGTAAAAGGCTGGCCAGATGTTATTTTTTCTGGACAGTCTTTTTTTATTAGGCTTTATTTGGTTGTTCGATATAAGCATTGCCATCTGATAATAAATCAAGTTGTCCTGTTTTGGGATCCATAACTAGACCATGTACAGGAATTGTTTTTGCTATTAATGGGTGATTACGGACAACATCACAACTCTTTAACACACTCGTTTTTACATCACCGAAGCCTCGTAGCCAACTTTTAATATCATGCGAAGAATATTTTAATACATCAAATGTTTCATCCGAAATACCGCGTTCTTTCATATGTTCAATCATAATATCCGGATCCACTGCGCTCATGCCACAATCATAGTGACCGACAATGAACACTTCCTCTGCTTTTAGTTCGTAAAGTGCAACGAGTATACTGCGCATAATACTACCAAATGGATGATTTACGATAGCTCCTGCACTTTTCACAATTTTTACGTCACCATTACGAAGATTCATAGACTTTGGTAAAAGTTCGACAAGGCGTGAATCCATACAAGATAATACTACTAGCTTTTTATTTGGATATTTCGTTGTAATGTAGGGCTCATACCCTTTTTCTTCCACAAACTGACCATTGAATTCTAAAATATCTGTTAGTAAAGTCATATTATTCCCCCTATTCTCACTATTGTAGACCAAATAGTTTGAATGTAAAGTATATATAATGCATTAATTCTTACAGAAAATCATTTTTTAAGTTTTCAAATCCAATACGATTAATAAATTTAAATAATGGTTCTCTCTTTTTTCCTTGTTCAGCATAAATATGAATGATTTTTTCGACAGCATCATACAGTTTTTCAGGGGTTAGCTGCTCCATCAATAGAGTACCTACTTGAGCATCCTTTCCTTTTGCCTTTCCGCCAATATATAAATCATAACCATTTTTTACTTTCATTACGCCGATATCATTTACTAGAGGTTCACCACATCCAACCGGACATCCTGTGTAAGCTGGGCGAAGTGTAAGGGGAACTGCTTTTCCTGCTATTCGCTTATTTAGTTCGATGGCTACAGGCATTCCTTCTTCTTCTGAACCTTTACAAAAGTGGCAGGTTCTTAAGCTTTTCACAAAATTTCCTACTGGATAAGTGGACAATCCCACTTCCTTAAATCTTTCTTTGACGAATCTCACTTTACTTTCAAGTACCTCAATGTAAAGTTGTTGAAAAGTGGTCAACTCCAGTTCATCATTATCGCTCATATACTCCACAATGACAGCCAGTTGCTTTGCATTTAATTTTGCACCAAATGAAATGCCGCCATTTACAGCCAATTTAACCTTTTTCTCTGGTTGATTCATTTGATTCCTCCATCGAAATTAATCATATGCAACTATAGAGTAAACCGCCTAGTTTGCCCTATAGTTGAAATCTATTTACTTATCTAATTTAACTCTTTGTAAACGTAATGCGTTTAATACGACCGACACAGAACTAAATGCCATCGCTGCACCTGCAACCCAAGGAGCTAGTAACCCGATAGCTGCAATCGGAATACCGAGTGTATTGTAGCCAAATGCCCAGAATAAGTTTTGCTTAATATTGCGCATTGTTTTACGACTCATAATGATTGCGTCAGCAATACTATTTAAATCTCCGCGAATTAGTGTTACATCGGCGGCTTCCATCGCTACGTCAGTCCCTGTTCCAATAGCCATCCCGATATCAGCTGTAGCTAGTGCTGGCGCGTCATTAATACCGTCTCCGACCATCGCTACTTTTCTACCAGTTGCTTGCAGTTTCTTCACTTCTTCTGCTTTACCTTCCGGAAGAACTTCCGCAATAACTGCATCAACACCTACTTCTTTTCCGATGGCTTGTGCTGTTCGCTCATTATCACCAGTCATCATGATGACCTTGATACCCATCTCTTTTAGGCGACGTATGGCTTGTGCTGAAGTATCTTTAATCGTATCCGCTACAGCAACTAGCCCTACGTATTGTCCATTAATTCCAGCTAGCATCGCAGTTTTACCGTCGCTTTCCAATTTTTCCATTGCTGGAAGAACTGCTGTAATGTCGATGCCGTATTGTTGCATGAGTTTCCGCGTTCCAATGACAACGCCTTGACCCGAAACCGTTGCTTGCACACCGTAACCTGGAATCGCTTCGAAGAATTGGACGTCCCCAAGTTCGATGCCTTTCTCTTGGATGCCTTGAACGATTGCTTGTGCTAATGGGTGCTCAGATTGTTTTTCTGCGGCACCAATCAATGATAAGAATTTTTCTTCGTCTTGATTATCTACTACTAAAACATCTGTTAAAACAGGTTTACCATGTGTTACAGTACCTGTTTTATCAACTACAACTGTATCAATACTTTGCGTTTGTTCTAAGTGCTCCCCGCCTTTGAATAAAATACCGAACTCAGCTGCACGACCAGAGCCCGCCATAATGGACGTTGGCGTAGCCAAACCTAGTGCACATGGACAAGCAATAACCAGCACCGCTATCAACACTTCAAGTGCAGGCGTAAACTCACCTGGTTGAACCCAGATAATCCATACTAGGAAGGTAAGGATAGCAATCCCTATTACAATCGGTACAAAAATACCTGAAATTTGGTCTGCCATACGTTGGATCGGCGCTTTTGATCCTTGTGCATCTTCTACTACTTTAATAATTTGGGCTAACGCTGTGTCACGACCAACTTTTGTTGCTGTCATTTTGATGAAACCATTTTTGTTAATCGTCGAACCATATAAGACATCACCGCTCTTTTTATCCACTGGTAGACTTTCGCCTGTTAACATGGATTCATCAACGGCTGATGTACCCTCTAACACTTCTCCATCAACTGGTATTTTTTCACCTGGTTTGACTAAAACGGTATCCCCTATCACTACTTCTTCTAATGGTATCTCCTTCTCCATACCGTCACGTAATACGATTGCTGTTTTTGCTTGAAGCCCCATTAACTTTTTAATGGCTTCAGATGAACGGCCTTTAGCTTTTGCCTCAAATAATTTACCTAAAACAATGAGTGTAATCAGTACCGCACTCGTTTCAAAATATAGGTGCGGACTGTGATTTGTCCCAGCTGTAATAATCGCCTGATACACACTATAAAAATAGGCTGCAGAAGTACCCATTACAACAAGTACATCCATATTGGCACTGCCATTCCGTAGTGTTTTGTATGCACCGACATAAAACTGTTTTCCGATAATAAATTGTACTGGTGTTGCTAAAATTAATTGTATCCATGGATTCATTAAGAAGTCAGGTACATATAAAAACGATGTAAAGGAAAAATGCCCTACCATCGTCCATAGTAAAGGTAAGGATAAAATAGCCGAAATAATGAATTTACGTTTCTGATCTTTAATAGCCTTTTCACGGTAGTCTACTTGTTCTTTATCCTCTTGCTTTTGATGTGCACCGTAACCAAGCTTCTCTACCTTGGCAATAATGTCTGCAATTGTTACTTCTGATGGATTAAATTCGATTGTTGCTTTTTCAAGCGCTAAATTGACGTTCGCAAATGCAACACCTTCTATTTTATTTAACCCTTTTTCAATACGAGTAGAACACGCCGCACAAGTCATTCCGGTAATATCAAATTCTGCTTTTTGTTTCACAACACCGTAACCAAGTGCTTCTATTTTCTTTTCCAAATCGGCTTCACTCAGTTTGGACGGGTCATATTTAATCGATGACTTTTCTAATGCTAAATTGACGGTGGCATGCTCTACACCTTCCATTTTGTTTAAACCTTTTTCAATACGAGTCGCGCATGCAGCACAAGTCATTCCTGTAATTTGTAAACTTGATTCTTTTACTTCTATACTCACGATGTTTACCTCCTCATACCTATTAGGGGTATGTTTTATTGAAAATGAGAGAGTGCTTAAAAAGCACTCTTATTCTACTTCATATCCTTGATCTTCAATCGCTTCTTTAATTTTTTCTAGTGATACTTGCGCTTCATCGAATGCTACCTCTACTTTTGCATCCGCTAAGTTTACCTTTACTTGTTCTACTCCTGCTAATTCACCAACGCTTCCCTCGACTGCATTCACACAATGACCACATGACATACCTTGTACCTCTAAAGTTATATTTTTCATGTTTTTTCTCTCCTTTAATTTTATTTTAATTTCGCTCATTATACGCTATAGGGGTATATTTAAGTTAAAAAAATATTTTACAATTTCTTGTTAATCATATTTTTTTATTTTTTCATCATCTTTTGAATTGTCACAACTAATTCGTCTAATACTTCCTCATCACCTTCTGAAAGACGATCTACGACACACCCTTTTAGATGACCCTCCAAAAGAATTTTGGCTACACTATTTAAAGCAGATTGCGTAGCAGACAATTGAGTGATTACATCATCACAGTAAACGTCTTTATCTATCATTCCTTTAATACCGCGAATTTGACCTTCGATACGATTTAATCGAGTCGTTAAATTCTTTTTTACATGGTCCGGATGATGACTTTTTCGGCACGAGGTAACATCTTCTGTATGGCAAGCTACTTCATTCACTAAGTTTTCCATCAGCTTAACCTCCTATCTTGATTCCACTTTACCATACCCACTAAGGGTATGTAAAGTAATAAGTTTCATTATTTAATTTTGTCATTTTTATAGCGATGATTGTTCTTTACACCAAGAACAAAAGTGCAAACACCCATCTTTCCTGCAATATAATAAATGTGAACTACGAAGGGCATGGTGCACATTTTATAGATAATTCGCTGATGGGATCTCCTTCCTAAACCATAGGAAATTGCCTATTTAGCAGTGTCTACTTGCTAGAAAGCACTGTTTATAATACTTTTATATCCAAAAAACGGAAGAGGGCAACAGATCGGTCGTTGAGAGCAACCAATTCTATTCCTAAAGCAACCAGATCCGCATGAGAGCAACCAAATTGTAGGTGAAAGCAACCAATTCTTAAAATAACTCTTTACTTGGATTGAGACAACTATGACTACGACGCACTTTCCCCTATTATGTACAATATAAAAAATGTCATACTTTAAGTCACCTGAAAAAAGTTGGCCACTTGTCTAAATTTTATAATCTTCTCGGAAGTAAAAAAGTAAACATTCTAAGCTAGCGTCCATTTAAGCAAGGCGATTGCGATAATAAACAGAAAAAACCGTTCAATTATCTGAACGGCGAGAATCTATTTATAATAGCTGAAGTTAAATTCCTGTTTTCACACCAAAACCTATTAAAACTAAGCCCGTTGATTTTTGGAATACCTTCTGAAATTTTGGATTGTTCAACCACTTTTTGGCGTAATCTATTAGATGAACAAGAAATAGAAACCATATTACAGCGAATAAGGTTAGAATGAAGGCCAATACAACCAATTGCTGTTTTACATTTCCGTCCAAATTGATAAATTGCGGCATGATTGTTATATAAACTAAAACAGTCTTTGGATTAAGAATATTATTCAGTAAAGCTTGCATAAAGGAACTTTTATTATGCTGATTTGAATATTCCGTAGGTGTATTTGCTTGAGATTGAATTTCATTTAAAGAAAACACGCTTTTAGCAAAAAAGCTTCTTATCCCTAAATAAATTAAGTAAGCGGCTCCCAAATATTTGATGATACTGAAAAGAATAACTGACTTTGCAATAACAACAGATAATCCAAGGATCGCAATCAATGTCCAAAATGAAAGCCCCATTGCCATTCCAAGAACCGTGTAACGCCCAGCTTTTGGTCCATAGTTTAGCGTATTTTTTACAAGTAACATAGTGTCTGCCCCCGGTATAATAACCATCATTGCCGCTATTGAGATGTAAGTTAGTAAATTATCCATCCTGATTTCTCTCCCCCTTTTAATAGTGACTACACAAGTAACTACTCATCTAAATATATCAGATACGCTTGGATAAAATCAATGGACTTTGCTAATATATTAGTTACAAAGGTAGCGACTAAATTTATATAGGAGGATTTATGAAAGAAAACATTTTAGACGTATTAAAAAATCTAAACTTTACGGAATATGAAGCGAAAGCATATCTTACCCTATTGGAAGAATCCCCATTAACCGGTTATGCGGTAGCTAAAAATTCCGGAGTGCCACGCTCAAGAATATATGAAGTTCTAGACAGTCTCGTCATGCGCGGCGATATTTTAGTTAGCCTTGGAAATACACCACAATATACGCCAGTCCCTGCAAAAGAACTAATAAAAAATCGCCGAATAAAAGCAGAGGAGAACTTTGAACTGGCAGAGAAATCATTAAAAAAGTTTGAAAACTCTGCGAGTGACCGTGAAAATATTTGGAATATCACGGGACGCAATGAAATACTTGATAAAGTAAAAACTTGTATATTAGCTGCAAATAAAAGAATTCTTTTAGAGATTTGGAAAGAAGAATATGAAGAATTGGAGCCTGAACTTAGACAGGCAGCAAATAGAGGTGTCAATGTAACGATTATTGCTTACGGGGATATCATCTCCGATTTTGCTACTGTTTATTTGCATTATATGGGTCATGAAATTACAGAAGAGTACGGTGGACAATGGCTTGTTTTTAGTGGTGATGATTCAGAGGTAGTAGCAGGAATCGTCTCGCTGGGTAAGGATAGCCGTGCAGCATGGACAATGCATGTAGGTTTAGTAATGCCAATTACAGAAGTCATGATTCATGATTTGTATCTCATGGAAATTATGGAGAAGCATAGAGAGCTTTTAGAAGAAAGTTTCGGGGAAAACCTCATCCATTTACGTCGCAAGTTTTCGATTCATCCAGACTTTAAAAAGCATTATGTAAAATAAACGTTTACCTAAGTCATTCAGAACTTTTCATTAACCAACTACATTAGAAAACTGTTCGAATTTATGCGTTAATAAATGAAGATTTATTTTATATCCAATTTGAAAAATCTACATGGACTCAACAAACCTCATTTAAATTTATTAAAATCATTAAGAAACCAACTTAATTGATGTAGAGATTTAGGGGCTTTATGTAGATTTTTTTATGGCTAATACCATCGATTTTTGTCGTACAAAATGCTAGACTAGAAGTTGCAGCAACATATAGCGGATGGACGGTTGGCACTCCCTTGAGAAAGGGGGTGTTTATATGGTGACTTACGATGCAATGAATATGCTTTTCCAATTCGGCGTATTTCTCGCAACAGCGGCAACAGCTGTTATTGCGATGGTTGCTCTTTACACCAACAGAAAAAAGTAACCATCCTCCGCTAACGGCTAAGTAAGCAGGATGGTTACTCTTAGTAATAAACATTTCTACAACTAGTCAACCGCTCTTCAAGCGGTATGTCAGCTGCATTGACTGAGTGTTGACGCACTCAGTCTTTTTTAATATACGTTTATTTTATCACAATTATTCAAGAAATACACACTTATTGCTCCTTGCATTCCAACTTCCTAAACCAATCAGATTAGAAAACTACTCGAATTTATGCGATAATAATAKAACTAACGTTTCTATCACTAGAGAAAAAGAGGTGTTATCTTGAAACCTGTCATTTTAGCTGAAAAACCATCCCAAGCAAAGGCATACGCAGATGCTTTTTCCGTCAAACGACATGAAGGCTACCTCGAAATTAACCCTTGTCCAATCTTCCCAGAAGGAGCATATATAACTTGGGGAGTCGGTCATTTAGTTGAATTAAAAGAGCCGAAAGCATATGATCCGAAATGGGATAAATGGTCACTTTCTAGTTTGCCAATTTTACCAGATCGTTATGAATTTCAGATTGCCAAAGGAAAGTACAAGCAGTTCACCATTGTGAAAAAACTGATGAAAACGGCGAGTACTGTTATTAACGCATGTGATGTGGATCGTGAAGGATCGAATATCTTCTATAGTATATATAACCAAACCGGTGCAAGAGGACAAACGATTAAACGTTTGTGGATAAATTCCCTGGAAGTCGAAGAAGTACGAAAAGGATTTGCTAATTTACAAGATAATCGCAAAGATCTTCTTTTATATGAAGAAGCGAAAGCTCGTCAAATTAGCGATTGGCTTGTTGGAATGAATGGCTCCAGATTATATTCTCTTTTATTGCAAGGACAAGGTATTAAAGAAGTCTTTCCTATAGGACGCGTGCAATCTCCAACTATCTACTTGATTTATCAACGACAAATGGAGATAGAAACCTTTGTTTCCGAGCCCTTCTTTGAAATTGAAGCGATATTTACAGCTGAACACGGCACTTATAAAGGAAAAGCAAAAGCGAAGGAACCGAAAAGAGAAATTATACAGGCCTTGCTTGCACAGCATCATATTCAACCAAATTCACCAGGTGTTATTACTTCTGTGGAAAAGCTGGATAAACGGATGCCACCACCACAGCTCCATTCTTTATCCACATTACAGGCAACTGCAAACAGATTATGGAAAACAAGTCCGGCAGACGTATTAAAGACGATGCAAGGTCTTTACGAAAAGAAACTTGTTACGTATCCTCGTACAGATTCGCGTTATATTACGCCAAGTGAATTTTCCTATCTTGCTGCACAAGTATCCGATTATCAACAGCTCATTGGGCAGCCCTTCCCTGTCCATTCGCTTGCACCTAAAAAGCGGTATGTGGACAGTTCAAAGGTACAAGAGCATTATGCTATAATACCAACGAAAAAACTTCCTACACAAGCTAAGCTTGCTGGTTTATCAAGTATAGAAAGAAACTTATACGAAGAAATTGTACGTACGACACTCGCTATGTTTCATACCGATTATTTATATACGGAAACGAAAGTGACGACGGATGTAAATGGGTTACCTTTCTTTACAACCGGAAAGACAGAGCGTGATAAAGGTTGGAAAGCTTTATTTGTTCGTTCTTCTAAGGAAACTGAAAAAGATGAGCCCTCCCTACCCACTTTACGTGAGCAGGAAATAGTGGAAAGTAATATTGATATAAAAGAAGGAAAAACACAGCCTCCGAAACCTTATACAGAAGGTCAACTGATCGCCATGATGAAAACTTGTGGAAAGCTTGTGGACAATAAAGATGAAACAGAAATTTTAAAAGAAGTAGAAGGCCTTGGTACAGAAGCGACTCGAAGTGGCATTATCGAAACGATAAAACGTCATGGCTATATCGACGTCAAGAAAAATATCGTCTCCATTACGGATAAAGGGCGCGTTCTTTGCCAGGCAATTGAAGGAAATCTACTCGCAAGCCCATCCATGACTGCGAAATGGGAAACTTATTTGCGAAAAATAGGTAATGGTGAGGGCTCACAAGAACGATTTCTCGGCAGTATAGCGAAATTCATTCACAGCTTATTGCAAGAAGTTCCGAATCAATTAAAAACAAAAAACATAGATATAAAACTTGCTCCTCGTGCATCAAAATATGATTCGAAATTCAAAAGAGATCCTATTGTAACTTGTCCCAAATGTCAAAAAGGGTCCATAATTGCCCATAAAAGTTTTTATGGTTGCACAGAATACAAAAATGGCTGTACACAGACCTTTAATGGATACTTTTTAAAGAAAAAAATAACGCCTAGCCAAATAAAACTGCTTTGTACGAAAGGTAAGACAAATATGATTAAAGGCTTTGTAGCAGAAAATGGTCAGACGTTTAATGCTAGTCTTTCTTTTGAAGAAGGTAAAGTGAAGCTTGATTTTGCAAAAGAATAAATAGAAGAAGAGGATGTTCCTGCCAAATACAAAGGACATCCTCTTTTATACTATTGCTTAAACTTTTCTAAAAAATTTTGAGCGACAAGAGAAGGGTTATTCGCTTTCATTATAGCTGACACCACAGCAACACCAGCAAGTCCTTTATATCGGAGTGTGTCTAGATTATCTATCGTAATACCCCCAATTGCCACGACAGGAATTGAAATATTTTTCGTAATTTCTTCAAGTACTCCCTGCGTTAAAAGCTTGGCATCCTCTTTTGTACCTGTTGGAAATACGGAACCCACTCCTATATAAGTTGCCCCATCCCTTTCGGCATTCATGGCTTCTTCTAGGTTTCCTGCTGAAACACCAATAATAAATGACTTAGGGACGATTTCCCTTACAGTAGCAAGAGGTAAATCAGACTGTCCAATATGCACGCCAGCTGCATTTACTGCGATTGCTATGTCTATTCGATCATTTATAATCAACGGGACATTATAAGAATCTAACAGTTCTTTTAATACTTTTGCTTTCTCATAAAACACTTTTCCTAAACTACTTTTCTCTCGGAGCTGTACAATCGTCACGCCGCCTTTAATTGCTTGCTCCACCACTTTTAACAATGAATCTATGGAGACTGATTCTTCCGTTACTAAATACAATGTCATATCAAGATTCAACAATAGAGACCTCTTTTCTCCATATATTTTCATCTAAATGAGAAATTTCATCCATCAATTTAACTTTAAATTGACCAATTCCTGCTCCTTCAGAAAGATCCTTTTTCGCTCTTTCTCCTGCTAGACTCATGGCTGACATACCCCCGATACTTGCAGAAAAATAATCATCTGTCGTTCCTGCAAAGCTAGCTATTAAAGAGGTTGTCATGCATCCTGTACCTGTAACTTTAGTTAACCAAGTATCCCCATTTTCAATTTGAACGATTTCTTTTCCATTGGATACAACATCTACTTTTCCACTGACTACTACAACACAAGAAAAAAGATTTGCAGCCTTCATCGCAAGTTCTTTACCATCCAAGGTGTTATCCCCTACATCTACTCCGCGTGTCTTTCCTACCCCACCAATTAGTGATTGTATCTCGCTCGCAT
Source organism: Psychrobacillus sp. 05T411 (assembly GCF_056396485.1). NCBI lineage: Bacteria > Bacillati > Bacillota > Bacilli > Caryophanales > Bacillaceae > Psychrobacillus > Psychrobacillus sp. 05T411. Next base: position 80,047 of record NZ_JBFTLO010000006.1, read on the forward strand.
TCCCCCTAATAATTGTAACTCCCACCTTTTGTAACAGTTCCTTTGCTAACGTTTTTCGGTAAGAAGTAGCTCCTACCCCTACAGGGTCAAATACAATGGGGATTCCTTTCTCGTTTGCTGCTTTCCCAGCAAGTATCATTGCAGAAAAAGTCTCCGCTTGAATCGTCCCTATATTAAGCACTAATGCGTTTGCTAATTGCACCATTTCTTCTACTTCCTCTACACTTGTTGCCATCACAGGCGAAGCCCCAATTGCAAGTGTTACATTCGCACAATCATTGATCGTTACTGCATTTGTTATATGGTGAACAAGTGGGTTTCGACTGCGGACAAGTGAAAAAAGGTCGCCTACTACTTTTTTATTCATTTAGTATTCTCCTATCTATTTCATTCCTATTTTTGAACTCTCGTATAAATCATAAAAATGATGTGTAGGCCCATGTCCCGAACCTAAAGGCAAACTATGTGTAATCGCAGTCGTTATATACTGTTTTGCTAATGTCACTGCTTCTAGTAAAATAGAACCTTTTGCCAGATTTGCTGCAATTGCAGATGATAATGTGCAACCTGTGCCATGAGTATTTTTCGTATCAACTCGTTTAGCTTTTAACCAATGGAAGTCCTCTCCATTGTAGAAAAGATCATTTGGAGGTCCCATTAAATGTCCTCCTTTTATCAATACAGATTCGACACCCATCTTCATTATTTGCTCACAAGCTTTATACATCTCTTCTTCCATTTGCAACGTTCTTCCTATCAACACTTCCGCCTCTGGAATATTTGGTGTGATAATAGAAGAAAGAGGAAGTATTTCTTTCTTTAAAGCCTCTACTGCAGATTGCTCTAAAAGATAATGACCGCCTTTTGAAACCATGACGGGATCAACGACGATATATTTTGGTTTATATTTTTTTAACGCTTCCGCTACTACATGAACTGTTTCAACATTTCCAAGCATCCCAATTTTCACGGCATCTACTCGAATATCGTCAAATACTGCTTCTAGCTGATCTTCAATAATATTCAAATCAATTTGTTGAACAGAACGTACCTCCTTTGTATTTTGTGCTGTGACCGCCGTAATTACGGACATTCCGAATGCACCGTTTGCAGAGATTGCTTTAATATCTGCTTGGATACCTGCTCCTCCACCTGAGTCAGATCCTGCTATTGTAAGCACTGTTTTCATCTAATAGTCCTCCGATCACTTTGTTTTTCATCATTACTTTTAACAAGCCAAATGCTAGCAATGCTCCCGTAAACGAACTAAACATAAAAGCTGGCACAAACCCAAATACCGTTAGCTCTTTTCCAAATAAGAGAACTCCAATTGGATAAGTTGCAATGGCACCGAGAATACCAGTACCAATCACTTCTCCTACAAATGCAAATCCAACCTTCTTCGTTTTCATATAAAAGATACTAGCTAAAAGCGCTCCAATAACACTTCCTGGATAAGCAAAAATAGATCCTGTCCCAAACAGATTTCGTAAAGTAGAAACGATTAATGCCCCACCTACTGCATACCAAGGACCTAATAAAACAGCTAACAGGACATTTGCGAAATGTTGAATTGGGAAAATCTTTGCAAAACCAACTGGTATAAAAATGAGATGACTAGAAATGGTCGTAATTGCAATAATAAGTGATGTCAATGTTAGCTTTCTTGTTTTATTCATACATTTCACTCCTAAAATCAATTATGCCTCGGCGTAATTGCGTCCAGATTTTGAATTGCGCTTGAGGCCAGCAAGATGTTGGTCACTCAGGCGTCTTTTTGCTGAATCAAGTTAGATTGGCCATTCCTCTAGTTGATCGTTCATTTCCCAAAACAGATATTCGAACTTAGACGTCATTTGGAAGTGTTCTTCGATTCGTGCCAGCTCCCATTCAGGTTTACCTTCTGTTAGCTGATCCATTAGCTGTATTAACCACTTGGCACCTGCTGCAAATTCTTCGGAATCGTATGTTTCAATCCATTTTGCATATTTATTAGTGGATAAGCTATCCCCATATTGTGCGCGTAGTAACTTCCCAATTTCCCAGTAATCCCAAGCACACGGAAGTAAACAGGAAACTAGTTCTACGAGTGAACCGTTTTGAGCAATATTTAACATATAGCGTGTGTATGCCAAATTTGTAGGGGTTGGCTTAGTAGCTTCCAACTCCTCTTTAGAAATTCCAAACTCTGCTGCAAATGCTCGATGTAAATCCATTTCAAAATGAAGCGTATCGTGAAGCGTTTTGGAAAAATTGGTCATCATTTCTAAATTGAGCGATTTTTGAACTCCTACTGCAAAAAGCTTGGAATAATCTAGTAGATAGACATAATCCTGCTTCATATAATGGATAAACTTTTCTTCTGCCAATGTTCCTTTTCCTAACTCCTGTACAAATGGATGTTGATGATTTTTCGCCCAAATTGGTTTTACATTTTCAAATAATCGATCACTGAATTTCTTGGTAGCATTCATACCGCTTACCTCCCAAAATAATAGTTGTTTTATTTTTCACTTGTATTTCAAGCAGGTGGACTAACTGTCGGAAAACTAACTAAATCTGCGAGTAACTGATTTAATTCTTCTTTTCGCTCATCAACTGCTTTATTAATCCGATTTTCTATTTCCTTCTTCATTTCTTTTCCCCTTCCAAGTTATATTTTTGAAAACAAAAAACCGCTCTCCATAAACGGAAAGCGGCTGTTTTCTACATAATTAAACTAAACATACGACAGTAGGGGTCCAGCTGCTTCCCTCCGCTAGTATTAACTAGATCAGGTTCAAAGGGTTTACATCCAAGATGTGTCTCAGCCTAAAATAGGCTCCCCTAGCAGTCATCTATTTAATTATTAATGCATCTAAATGGTAACATAACTATAATTAATTACAAGAATGTTTCGTTAAACAGAATTTTCATTCGGGTATATTAAAAATTTATCAGACCGGGAGTCTGGCACCCATATTGGTCTTTTTCTTCACTTATTATTCCAAAGAAATCTTCAAAACATCATCCAAATATTTTGTAGTACGATATCCATAAATCTCCAACTTCTTAGGAATCATATTTTCACCTTGAAACCGAGCGCTTTCAAGCGTATTGAAATAACGGGGCTGTTCGATTTCTTCATAGGAAAAAGAAGTTTGATACATATCGTATTCGATCCCGTTTTTATCAACAATCACTACTTCTGAATTCATGTCCGTTATACTAGGTACCTCTCCATCCTCCTTTACAAAATTGAATTGCAGCCACTCATATGCTCGATTTTCCACTTCATGATTGCTTACAACAAACTCGGTAGACTGTTCATCTTCCTGCTTGTCTATGGTGATTGTACTTCCTGCATATTCAAAAGTTTGAGGACGTTCCGGGGTAACATCCAATTCAATGGTTCTTTTGTCTTCAAATGTTAATTGGACAGATTTAAGCTGCACGTTAACCTCTTTTGGTTTTTCTCCAAAAAGTGGTTCAAATTGTGTTTGAAATGTATTCCAATTTATGTCTTGCTGTGCATCCACATAAGAGGTACTATATATATCCGCTTTCACTTTTTTATTATTTACTTGCAAATTGTTAAAATCTAGAAAATCTATACGCTTCTCTGGCTGTTCATGATTAATACCGAATTGGATTATCGTCGCCGTTAGGGCAATAGTTAGTTTATCAAATCGAACGGGAATCCCTTCTATTTCTTTAACTTCATTCAATGCATATTCGACAGAAGGCTGTTTTGTTACAGGTATCTCGAAAGTCCATTCTCCTGATTTATTTTCGATGTTGCTGTAACCCAAAAGATTTTGCCGCTCAGTAGAATCACGAATCAATTTATGAAGATTTGTTATGTGGAGTTCAATTGTCCCGTTCTCCGTTTTAAGTGGCAGCAAACTCATCTTTCCTCGATACACATTATTTTCTTCGTTATTTATATCCGATTCTAGATCAGGAGGATAATACTTTGTATAATGGGTTGTATTGTTCATGATTTCATATTCATTTTTTACTAAAACCCCATCACCATAATTCATCATATATTGGCTGTCTTCTACTGTATCTTCAATTTCATAAAAAATTAGTGTCTGAACATCATCAGCAATTACGCTCTTAATCGTAACTTTTACCCCATCGCTTTCAGCTTCTAGGTTTAGCCTTTCACCAAGGCCTTGTTGTAAAAAGGAAATCAATTGCGGATCCTCTTCTGTCCATGAATAGTAGGCCCTGGTAAATGTCCCTGTAAAGTAACCTATACCAATCAATAATACGAATACACTTGCAAAAACAAGTCCTATTCTTTTACGTTTCTTGTTCTTCTGTTGCCTGTGCTTCTCGTTTTCTTTTAGCCTTTGTTTAACATTCTCCATAAAACCAGTTGGTATATGCAAATCTTCTATTCTATCTGTAAGATTTGACAGAGTTGATATGACATCCTGAAAAGTAGCCAACTCCTCCTTACATTGTTGGCACCAGTATATATGTACTTCTAAATCAATTTTTTTCGACCGTTCCATCGTTTGTTCTAAGTAATCGAGGTAATCTTTTTGATACTCCGCACAACCATGAAAGGTTGAATCGGACCATAGTTCTTTTTTAAAAGACTGAATCCCGGAGAACAACAACTCTTTCATCTTTGTCTCTGAAACTTCAAGAAGATATGCCGCTTCTTCTTGAGAAAATTGTTGTACGTATGTAAGGATTATTGCTGCTTTCTCGTCCTTTTGTAATCGATCAAGTACTTTAAAGACATCTTGACGAGGTTCACTTTCCTCCGAAACTTGCAAACTTTTATCACGAGAAAGCTCCCGGCAGTTCTGTATGAATATGGATGTTACCCATGTTTCAAATCGTATTTTATTTTTAACATGAGGCAGTTCCTTTTGAATTTTTAATATGGATCGGTAAAAAAGCTCTTCTATTTGTAGCTGATTACTAAGATAGCATGAGCCAAGTATATAGAACGATTGCTGATACTGATTTAACCAATCGACGATGGATTCCATGCCTTTTTCTTTTATTGTAGCGATAGAAATGGAATCAATTGTTGTTGGAATCATCTAATTGTCCCCCCTTTTGTTTACTTACAGCTCAAACGGGTAACTATATGCAATATTCCCCACTCTTCCTTCCGTAGTAACTGCCTGGGACAATGAATTCAATATTGCTTCTTCCGTTACTTCGGCCGCTCCTTGAAAAAGATCATTCATGATTGGATGATCGTCCCTCAGTCGTATCCTAGTTTCTACACTCTCTTCCGCAAAATGTGCCACTTTATTTGCTGTAGAGAATRCAATAACTACATCCCCACTGCCGTTACTAAAATGACTACCTGTTCTTCCAAGTCCAATCCCGCACCTCTTCGCTACTCTCTTTAGCTGCCTACTGCTAAGTGGGGCATCTGTTGCCAAAACAATCATAATAGAACCATCAGCCGGTTTTGGAAAAGTTGCAACATCATTCTGCTCCTTCACTTTATAGTAATCACTTTGAAACTCTTCTTTTCTTCCAAAATTACTAAGGACTAAACAGCCGACTGTAAAATCACCAACAACACGAGAAGAAGAACCAATCCCTCCCTTGTACCCAAAACAGATCATTCCTTTTCCTGCTCCTACAGCACCTTCAGCAGAAACGTCAGATGAAGCGTTTTGAATGCTTTCTTTCGCATGCTTCGGCTCGATTGGCAATTTACGGATTGAGTTCAATCTACTATCATTGCACTCTCCGACAACTAAGTTAATCGTTCCAGTAGTATCTCCTATCTCCGGATTTCCCTCTAACATATACTCTAATGCCCCTTGCGTAACTGCCGGAACTGCAAATGTATTCGTCAGCATAATGGGTGATTCTATTAATCCTAATTCATCCACTTGCACAAGACCAGTTGTTTTCCCAAAGCCATTAAGTACGTAACTTGCACCTACTACTTTTTGTTGAAACAAATTCCCCGAATGCGGTAAAATAGCCGTCACTCCAGTACATGCGTACTCTCCTTCACCTAAGGAATGATCTAATGTCACATGCCCTACTTTTACATTTGCCACATCGGTAATACAATTCTTTTTCCCGACAGGGAGACGTCCAATTACGATTCCTCTTTGTCTTATTTTTTTCTGCTCTGGTTGCTTCAATTGTCTACCTCCTTAGTATATTCGTTATGCCATCAGCTTATCAGCCAGCGGAACCTGCTAGCATTATTGAACTCCTTATTAAACGGTAACACTCTAAGATATCATTACTGTTAAAAGAAATAGTGAGTGGTTCAGTTCTTTTAACAAAAGGCAATATCTCAACGGCATCTGCAAGCCCAGTATGTAAAAATTCTACTTTTACTGTATAAGGAGGCTCTATTGAGAAAGGTTTAATTTGCTCATAATGTAAGATTGCTTTCTTTGTACCTTCTTTAATTAACTCTCTTGCTTCAAGCGGATGTAAATTTAAAGCAGTGGTACGATTAATCGTTTGTTTAACAATTGAATGATTAATATTAGGTATACATTCTTCCGCTTCTTTTATAGCTAGATTACATCCTGAAACAAAAATAACGGGAACATTGAAATATCCCGCAACAAGGGCATTTAATCCAAACTCGCCAAATTCTATTCCATTTATTTCTACTGATTTTAAAATTTTACCATTAAAAGTATGATTTAGAATCCCATTTTGACCCATTTTCGTATGATAACCGATAAAAAGTGCAGCATCAAATTCGGAACTTATCCCTTCCATCATAGCTAACTTTTTAGGGGAACCTAGAATAAGTTCAGATTTAGGATGTAATTTTTCATGATAAATATTACGCATCGTTCCGTGGGAGTCATTTACTACTACTCTCTTAGCCCCCGCTTCCAATGCTCCAACAATGCAAGCATTTACTTCCTCAGTCATTAACAACCTTGCATAATCATGTTCTTTTCCATCGCGTGATGTATGCTCACTATGTACTACCCCCGAAACTCCTTCAATGTCAGCTGAAATATAAATTTTCATCTTTTCTCCTTATCTTTAATTTTTTCTTAGTGCAATTTATTCACCCACACATTTTTCATTTCAAGTATAAAAATTAACCCAGTAATAAGAAAGCAACACTGGTTACCATAGCTTAGTAATGACTAAAAATTTTTCAACTAATAAGAAGTTAAATAAATTGCTTAAATTTTTCATACAAAGATAAACTTAATTCTCCTGAATATCCATCATTTATTTTTGTTCCATCTACTTTCACAATGGGCAAGATTTCATTAGTTGTACTGGTTATGAAAACTTCATCCGCTTGTAATAATTCGGTAGATGTAAAATGTTTTTCTACAAAATCAATTTGAAGTAAACTTGCAATTTTTTTTAACGCAGAACGCGTGATTCCAGGCAATATTTGCTTTGAAAGTGGAGTAGTATAAATTTTGTTATCTTTAATTATATACACATTAGAACTAGTTCCTTCCGTCACAAATCCATTTCTAATTAGAATTGCCTCATAGCAGCCAGATTCATGTGCAGTTTGCTTTGCTAGAATATTGGGAAGAAGATTTAATGATTTTATATGACAGTTTAGCCATCGTTCGTCTTCGTGAAATATTGCATTTACACCCATTTTTCGGACTTTATCCTCCATGACTTTCATAGGTCTAACTGTCATAGAAATGGAGACTGGTGTATCTGGAAATAAATGCTTTCTAGTAGCAATTCCTCGAGTCATTTGAAGATATATATCAAAGTCCAACATATCCGTATTTTCGATTGCTTTCGTAATGATAGCTTCAATATCTTCCAAAGATTTATTAACATTTAGTTTAATAGAACTGGCACTGCTTAATAATCTTTCTATATGTTCTTTCAACATGAATGGCTTACGGTTATACACCCTAATTACTTCATATACCCCATCTCCGAATTGATGACCTCTCTCATCAATTGGAATAACTGCTTTATCGACAGGAATAAATTCACCATTGAAATATCCAATACTCATTTTACATTCTCCTATGATAAATTATTATTACTACTAAACCCTTCGTTTTGATGCTTCAAAAAAGCTTCTCCTTTATCTGACAGCTTAGCTCCTCCTCTTCCTTGCCGAGCATTTATTAATCCTAATTCTTGTAATACCTCTATACGGAGTCTTATCTGCTGATCAGTTAAATGGATTCCTTTTCGACGCAATTTCATTTTCACTTTTGTTCGACCAAAAGATTCAAAGTTTTTCTTCCCTTCATTATAAATGGTTAAAATATCCATACTTTCTTCTAAAAAACCATGTTCTTCGACTTTATCAATGATAGATATAATCTCCTGATCAGTTAAACTTAATTCATTTTCAAATTGATTATTGTCATTTAAATGGTTGTTTTTCTGTTGCATTAATGAGTTTTCATAGTGAAAATTTTGCTTAGCATATAACTTTTCTGCTAAGGATAATTGGGACTTTATAAATCTATTCATCAATGCATACGTATCACTATCCATATTTAGGAGACTAGCTATTTTTAAAACTGTTTGGAAGTCCAATGTTCTTGGCCCTATATCAATTACACTTTCAAATTGTTTAGGAACTAACTCCATTTCTCCTGGAGTGACAATAACATCCATGTCAGAGGGAAAAGATTGCACCAAATCGTATGCAATATATTCATGTTCGAAATAAATATTTTCTAGTGAGATTGCTGTTTCTTCTGCATGCTCAGCAGTATCATTAATCACGAGAATTTGGCGTCCCTTTGGAAGTTTAAGCAACTCTTTTGTACCTACTATATTTAATTCTCTTTTCGCTACAATAATTGGACAGGAGGTTGGAATAAATGATCTAGTAATACCTTTTAAGGTGTCTTTGGATAAAACGACAATATCTTGTTCGGAAATAAAATTCATTGTTAATTGTTGTATAGTCAGTGCCGATAACTCTATCTTGTCCCCAAGAATCTCCAACAATTGATAAGCGATTATATTTAAATAACTCTCTTGTATAGAGATTACGTGGACTTTTCTTTTCAATTTATCCATTTTAAATACCATGTAAATCTTCTGCAAAATGACAAGCTACAAAACGTTCTTCTTCGATTTCTCTGAACTCGGGAACACGCTCTTTACATTCTTGTTGTGCAAATGGACATCGAGTATGAAATGTACATCCAGAAGGTGGATTAGCTGGACTTGGTATATCCCCTTTTAAAATAATTCTTTCTCTTTTGAAAGAGGGATCGGGAATTGGTACGGCACTTAATAATGCTTTTGTATATGGATGCAAAGGATCTGCAAACAATTTGTCTCTGCTTGCTAGCTCTACAAACCTGCCTAAATACATGACTCCTACTCTATCGGAGATATGTTCAACTACACTTAAATCATGAGCAATAAACACGTAGGTTAATTTGAATTGATCCTGCAAATCTTTTAACAAGTTTAGTATTTGGGATTGAATAGAAACATCAAGAGCTGAAACTGGTTCATCAGCAATAATCAGCTTCGGGTGCACTGCAAGAGCTCTAGCAATACCTATTCGCTGACGTTGCCCCCCACTAAATTCATGCGGATAACGATCTGAATGATATTTATTTAAACCTACCACTTCAAGTAATTCTTCTATTCTCTCAGCCCGCTTTTCTTTACTATAGTTATGTACGATTAGCGGCTCTTCAATTATTTCTTTTATGGTTAGACGAGGATTAAGAGAGGCATATGGATCTTGGAATATCATCTGAAACTCTCTTCGATAAGGTCGAATCTGATCATCATCTAAATCAGTAATGTCTTTTCCTTCGAATATGATTCTACCTTCCGTAGGTTCTATTAACTTCATTAATACCCTGCCAGTTGTTGATTTTCCACATCCGCTTTCTCCAACAATACTTAGTGTCTCTCCCTCTTTTACAAAGAATGATACTCCATCAACAGCTTTAACAAACTCTTGATTCTTTTTAAATATATTTTTCTTTAGAGGAAAATATTTCTTAACATTCTGTACTTCTAATAATTTCTGTGTCATCTAGAGACACCCCCTCATTTAGCCAGCATTTAGTAGAATGCTTAATAGATACTTCTTTAAATTCTGGTTCTTTTTCCCAACATATATCCATTGCAAATTTACACCGAGGAGCAAACTTACAGCCCTCAGGCATGTGCGACGGAATTGGAACGTTTCCTGGAATGGACTGTAAACGGTCCACTCTTACTCCAATCTTCGGAATAGATTCCAATAGGCCTTGTGTATATGGATGCTTAGGATTTGTAAATATGGAATGGACATCACTCTCTTCTACTGCACGACCAGCATACATAACAACTACCCGATCACACATTTCTGCCACTACTCCTAAATCGTGTGTAATGAGTAAAATTGCTGTGTCTGATTTCTTAGACAAATTTCTCATTAAATCTAATATCTGCGCTTGAATCGTCACATCTAGTGCAGTAGTGGGCTCATCTGCTATCAAAACTTTTGGGTTACAAGCCATGGCCATAGCGATCATTACCCGTTGCCTCATACCACCTGAAAGTTGATGTGGAAACTCATGAATTATCTTTTCAGGCCTTGAAATACCTACCGATTTCAACATTTCAATTGCATGTTCTCTTGCCTGTTTTTTGGAAAACTTTAGATGTAAAATAATTGCTTCTTCCAATTGACGGCCAATTTTATATACAGGGTTCAAAGAAGTCATTGGTTCTTGAAATATCATTGCAATATCGTTCCCACGAATTTTCCGCATTTGATTTTCACTAGCTTTAGCAAGATCTTTGCCCTCATAAAGAATTTCTCCACCCGCAATTTTCCCTGATGTATCTTTAAACAATCCCATAATAGATAAAGACGTCACACTTTTACCACTTCCGGACTCCCCAACGATTCCTAGCGTTTCTCCTTTGGCAACCTCAAATGAAACCCCATCAACTGCTTTAACTACGCCAGAATCACTTGTAAAGTGAGTTTGTAAATTATTTACTTTAAGTATTGTATGATCCATTAAACCTACTCCTCTTCAAACGGTTATTCTTTTATTTTTGGATCGAGTGCATCACGCAATCCATCCCCTAGTAGATTAAAGGCAAGTACTGTAATGAAAATGGCTAATCCCGGAAATATAGTTACGTGAGGGGCAATATTTAAATAATCTCTTCCTCCACTTAACATCGCTCCCCATTCCGGTGAAGGCGGTTGTGCTCCTAATCCTAGAAAACTTAAACTTGCTGCTGTTAATATGGCAGAACCAATTCTCATTGTAAAATAAACGATAACGCTTGAAAGAGTACCTGGAAAAATATGTTTCCAAATGATCCGTTTCGGTTTTGCTCCGATAGATTTGGTTGCTTCCACGTATAAGGTCGACTTCACAGCAAGTGTGGAGCTCCTTACAATTCGTGCGAATACTGGAATACTGAAAATTGCTACTGCAATAATAACATTCCCCAGACCTGGGCCTAATATCGCGATAATACCAATCGCTAGCAAAATCCCAGGAAAAGCAAATAAAACGTCACAAATTCTCATGATTACTCGGTCAATCCATTTGCCATAATACCCTGCTATTATTCCCAAAAAAGTACCCCCAACGGCTCCTAATAACACAGAAGTCAACCCGACATATAAGGATATCTGCGTACCTGCTATTATTCTGCTAAAAATATCCCTTCCATATGCATCTGTTCCTGCCCAATGAGTTGTAGACGGCCCTGATAGAACATTTTCATAATCTGGTTCTGCAATATCATACGGGACAATGAATGGCCCGATAAGAGCTAGTAAAATAAGAAAGATTACAAAAAAGAAGGAGATAAACGCAAGCTTCTGTTTTTTAAACTTTCTCCAAAATTCTGAAACGGGAGTTTTTGCAGTACCTTTTTCTAAAGTCCTTTGGTAATATTCTTCTCTTTTTGACAGTTTTACTTCAACCATTTTGACCCCCCTACTCATATCGAATTTGTGGATTTAATATACCGTATAATAAATCTACAATTAAATTTATTAATATGAATTCTAAAGCAAAAATAAGCATTTCCGCTTGGATAACTGGATAATCACGATATGCTACTGAATCAATTAATAATTTTCCAAGACCCGGCCAACTAAAAACGGTTTCTATAACTACCGAGCCACCAAGTAGAAAGCCGAATTGTAAACCAGTCATGGTAACGACCGGTATCATTGCATTCCGTAATCCATGTCCCCAAGTAACTTTATGCTCACTGAGCCCTTTGGACCTACCTGTTCTAATATAATCCTCTTTCAAAACATCCATAAGGGAGGATCTAGTAAAACGGGCTACAACTGCAGCAACCCCCGTCCCCAAGGTAAATGCAGGTAAAACATAGCTTTTCCAGGATTCAATCCCTCCAGTAGGAAGCCAGCCTAATGTAACTGCAAATAGCTGAATAAGCAATAAACCAAGCCAAAAGGAAGGTAAGGATAACCCAGAGACTGCACCAAACATCCCTAAATAATCTTGCCATTTATTTCTTTTAGTTGCGGATATAACTCCAATCAACAATCCAATCATGACCGCCCAGACCATACTCCATAGAGTTAACCAAAAAGTAGGCATAAATCTTTCTCCAATTTCTTCACTTACCGGTCTTTTGGTCTTTAAGGATGTCCCTAGATCACCTTGAAACAAGTTTGTTATATAAGAAACGTATTGTTCTACAATTGGCTTATCTAAACCTAATTCTTTCCTCACCATCTCTATATCTTCAATAGTTGCATCCGGACCAGCAACAAGTCGTGCCGGATCACCCGGTATCATATGTACGAATAGAAAAATGAAAATAGATACCAAAAACAATATAGGGATTATTTCTATTATTCTTTTTATAAGGAAACCAAACAATTTATCCACTCCTTTGAAAAATAGGGCGCTATATTTAAATATAGCGCCCTATTTGGGATTATTTACTCAACTTCAATATCTGTAACACTTAGTGAACCATCTGGTAACAGATAAATTCCTTTTAAATAATTCTTCTTACCTGCCATTGTATTATCGGTAGAGAGGAAAACCCAAGGAGCATCTTTCCAAGTTTTTTCTTGCACTTCTTTATATGCTTGTGCACGTTTTTCTGAATCTGCTGTTTTTAAGGCAGCTTGGATCTGGTTGTTTACGTCTGAATTGTTAAAGTAAGAGATATTATAAGAAGCTGGAGGGAATGCTTCCTCGCCGCCTAGAAGGGGACGAATTCCCCAATCAGCATCACCTGTTGATGGAGACCAACCACCATAGTACAATTCTAGTTCTGCATCATCCGGATTTTGTACAGACCAGATTTTATCTGACAAAGTACCGGATTCCATAGGAACAACTTCTACTTCCACATTGACCTGTGCCAATTGTTGTTGAATGAATTCCATTGCTTTTATTGCACTCGAGCTATTGCCGCCCCATAACTTTGCTTTAAAACCATTTTCGTAGCCAGCTTCTTTCAGCAAGCTTTTGGCTTTCTCCACGTCAAATGAATAGGGATCTTGTTTTTGATAGTACTGAACATTAGGAGCAATAATTGAATCCAATATATCTCCATGGTTATTCATAACTACCTTAATAAAAGCTTCTTTGTCGATAGCATAGTTTAATGCTTCTCTCACTTTGATATTGTCATACGGTGCTTTTAGTGTATTCATAGACATATATCGAACAATAATAGAAGGTTTACTTTCTACTTCAATACCATTCTTCCCATCTATACTATCTGCTTGTTCAGTTGGAACAGGGTAGATGAAATCTGCTTCTCCTGTTTGGAGCATTGCAATTCTTGAACCGTTTTCAGATACAGGCTTAAAGGTAATGGAGTCTACTTTTGGTAACCCTTCTTGCCAATACTCTTCATTCTTTACAATTTCTAGACCTTCACTAGGTTTCCATTCAACGAATTTAAATGGACCCGTACCAACTGGATGTCTAGCAACCTCATTACCAAACTCTTCTAACGCTTTTGGGCTGTGAATAAGTCCAGCAGGATGAGCGAATGTATTGATCATCGCACCAAATGGCTCTGATAATGTGAATTTGACTTCATATTCACTGATAACTTCTGTTTTTTCTATTAAACTATAGAGGCTATGCCTTTTTAAACCGCTATTCGGATCCGCTAATCTATCGAAATTTATTTTTACTGCTTCTGCATTAAATGGTGTACCATCATGAAATTGAACGTTTTGACGTAACTTAAATATAAATTCAGTTGCTTCGTCATTTGCCGAATACTCCTCTGCTAATACAGGAATAACTTTCATGTCTTTATCGAAACCAACGAGTCCTTCCAGCATGGTCTTTTGAGCCGATCCTGACAAAGTGTCGTTCGTATCATGTGGATCCATTCCGGTAAAATTGTCCGCAACTGCTATAACAATATCTTTACCTTCTTTTGTTGCTTTTTCTTCAGTCTTCCCATTCTCATCTTTACCACTTGAATCATTAGAGCACCCAACTAACGCTAATACAATTGTCAAGACAAATAAAGATAGTAAACGATGTGTTTTTTTCATTCATTAATCCCCCTCACAAATATTTTTATGATAAAATGCATTATACATTTTTCAACTTAAAGCATGGGCGCAACTGCCCGATGACCTCTTGTCTTGCATTCTTTAATTGTGGATAGTGATATTCTTGTAATAGTTCTCTTTGCTTTTCATTCAGTAAATTAAGTTGTGTTAGAACTTCAATAGCAACAGGCGCAGTAGCCCTACCATTGCCATCTTCAATTTTTAGTGCAATACCTAATCCGGTTTCAATATCCCCAATGCAATAAACTCCTTCTGCACCAGCTTTTCCAAACATTCTTCCTTCTTCTGTCTTCATAAAGTCGGTACAAAAGCGATTTGTTCCTCCAACCATTTCAGGTTCAGCCATCATTGCAGAAGTAACTCTTTCAATTGCTTCTTTACGTTTATTAGGGAATGCTGATGGATTGGCTAACTTGGCAAATCCTAACGCTATTTTTTTTAATGGTATACCGTGTACAGGTACTCCACAGCCATCAATACCAATTTCTATTTCAACCTTTGGGATTTCACAGAGATCACTGATTACTTCTATTATTCTTTTTTGAACAGGATGATCTGTCTTATAGTAATCTTCTAAACTCTCTCCCATAAATTTTGCTGTAGTCAACATTCCACTATGTTTACCAGAGCAATTATTATAAACGGCAGAAATGTCTTCTCCAGATTTCATTAATTCCTCATATTTTTCTTGCCATCTAGGAGGGTGAGTCCCGCACTTTAGGCTATCGATTGTTAACTCCAAGTCTTTCAAAATGGCTCTCACTCGATTGGTATGCTGATCCTCTCCATTATGCGAAGCGCAAGCTAATGAGAGATCTGCCTGACTTAATTTATAAAAATCAGCCGCACCTGTTTCCACAATAGGTATCGCTTGTAATGGTTTCATGGATGAACGAGCAAAAGTTAACCTGTTAGGGTCGCCAATCGAGTAGATTAGTTTACCTTCACTATTCACTACAGCAATGTGTCCCCAATGTTCACTTTCAACAATTCCACCCCTTATTACATCAACTAAACGTTCTGCACCCATTAGTTCATCCCCCGTTATCTATATTTTCTAATAATATATCTCACATTACAACACATTACAACACATTTTTTAAAAAATTCTGCATATTGTAAATGTTTCGTCGTTTTGACAGTTATATAATATAGGCTTTTAATATAAAGCATATGTAAATAGTGTAATTAAAATTAATCGGGTGTATTAGGGTTAAAAAGTGTTCGGAGAATATTAAAGTAAGGTGTAAGTATCATTTACTTTCATAAAAAAAAAAAAAAGACCATCGCTTGCACTTGAATGTCTTCCGTTCGCTTTGGTCGAAATGATCGCTACACCATTATCGTGGCTTAAGTATGTAGGAGTACGACAGGCGAATGACGGTAACAGGATTATCGAAAAAAAATAGAGGGGAGATGCGGCTAAGCCGCATCTCCCCTCTATTTGAAATCTCGATAAAGATGTTACGAGACATTCAAGACCGAAGTACTCCGAAGACGTGATGGAACAATTTGCTGTAATGGTATTAATGCATGGAATGCACTGAATAATTTAGGTTAATCAACACGTGTGTTGATGGAAACTAGTTTTTCTATTTGTTCAGCTGGTTGAGGTGGAATCATTCCCCTTGTCGGATGAATCCAACGAACTAGCGCATCTACACCAATAATCTTTCCGTTATTTATATTTTGCCGCGGTTGATAGTACACAATTAGCTCGTTTCGTTCCAGCGCCATTCTTAACTCCTGCTCCGACTGAAATCGTTGCAAGTTTTTCAGGCCGCTGCTTGATTGAAAAATGAAAAGTCATTCCTTCCTCTATCTTTTGCTTCATACATTGCAGCATCTGCATTTTTCATAAGTGTTTCCTGATCCTGTCCATCTCTTGGGTACATCGAAACTCCTAAACTCGCTGTAATGAATATTTCTTGACCTTCCAAGTAAAATGGTTTGATCAATGAATGAATAATTTTTTTCACTGTATCCTCTGCTTTTATACCTGTTGAATTTTCCAAAATGATTGTAAATTCATCCCCGCCATTTCTGCAAATAACATTGCTGTCGTCAAGTTCTACACATTCTTGAAGCCTCTGGGCAACGCTTTTTAACAACAAGTCTCCGAATGTATGGCCCATTGAGTCGTTAATTATTTTAAAGCGATCTAAATCTAGAAATAGTAGCGCTAACTTTGTCTGTTGTGATTTGGCTACTTTTAAAGCATTGCTCAAATGCTCGTTAAAAAACCTTCGATTAGGCAAACCTGTTAATGCATCACGATAAGCCATTTTCCTTATCGTTTTCTCCGATTGCTTGAATTTAGTTATATCGCGTGCATAAACAGTAAACACAGGAGCTCCTTCTTTTTTAATACGTGTAATTGTTAACTCGATTGGAATTTGTTCTCCGTTCTCTTTCACGCCAGTAACATCTATCCGCTTATTGTATATATATGCACCGTCAATTCCAATAAAACTATGTATAGAAGAAGGTATTAATAATTTTTGCTCTAAGGTTGTTCCAATAACTTCCCCACGAGAATAACCAAATGTTTTTGTGACTGCAGGATTACATTCTAGAATCTTTCCTTGGCGATCAATAATAATTACACAATCTAGTACAGACTCTAAAATGGCTCCTTTAAAAGCAATTTCTTCATTCAATCTTTGGTCCAAAATAAAAGATGTCACTAAAACTATTCCGAGTATTATAGCTGTTCCTATAGTMACTGAAATAACCATAGAACCAGTATCTAGAAATAAAGGGCTGTCTAGCATTACATTTTGTGAAACAGAATCAAAAGTTGCCGCCATCATACCTGTATAGTGCATTCCTGCAATTGCCCCACCCATAAAAAATGCCCCCACTATTTTTGCTATACCATTATTTCCGTTTTCTATTTCTCGAAAACGGAAAGCAAGCATTAAGGCTATTTCGGAAGCTCCTATTGCAATAAAAATAGAGCCAGTTAAAAGAATTGGATGATAACTAATCTTGACGCCTTCCATCGCATACATGCAAATATAGTGCATTCCACTAATTCACAATGCCATAATAGTTCCGCCAATTATAAAATGAAAGATCCTAATATGAGATGTCGCGATAATATAAAGTCCACAAAAGGAAGCGACAATTGCAACAATAATTGATATTACTACTAAAAACAAATTGTAGTTTATAGCTATCGGCAATTTAAAAGATAGCATTGCTATAAAATGCATAGACCAAATGCCATTCCCCATTGCAGCAGACCCACTCAACAACCATAATTTTCTTTGAGTACCAGTAGAAGAATGGATTCTTCTTATTGTATCAAGCGCTGTAAAAGAAGCTAAAAAGCTATTACTAACGAAAGGAAGACTAGCGATAAATCGTGTGTTTCATTCAAATGGTGCATGTACATTTTCACTCCCTTACTTTTTTATCCGTAGTTTGATTGTATCATATTCAATTTTAAAAAAATAAATCAGTCATCTCGATTCACTTCATTAAAATATCCAAAAACAACACTTAAATCCTAGTATCGAACATTTCTATATCCCTAATAAAACCCTCAATATAATAGTCTTATTCCCTGTTTTTATTTGAATCTTATAAATTTTGCATTTTCTTATCAATTTACTAATTTTGTTTTGCTATAATCTATGTGCATCAAACAATATATCCTGAGGAGTGAGTTAGTTGACAAAAAGTGACACGAAGAATTACGTTTTTGGTAAGGTAGCCCTTTCTCTCTTGTTAGTATTAACTACGCTTTTACCATTTATCACTGCACCAAAAGCACAAGCAGCAGAACCTATATCGGTTGCTGACGCTATCGCAAATAATACAGGGACGGCAACCGTTCAAGGATTTATCGTAGGGACAGCAAGCTCTGGCACTACTTATGATCAAGAAGCACCTTTCACGGCAAATACAAATATTGGTCTCGCAGATTCTCCTAACGAGACTAATGCATCCAAGATTTTACCGGTTCAATTACCATCTGGTGCTGTACGTGCTGGCTTGAATTTAGTGGACAACCCTAACTTATTCCAAGGGGAAGTTACTATCACTGGCACATTATCCGCTTATTTCAGTGTTCCGGGATTGAGAAGTGCAAGTGCATACACGATTATCTCAAATGGTGAAGTGCCAACGCCTCCTGAAGTGGAAGTACTAGAAAATATCGCTGCAGCTCGTGCTATAGCGGATGCAAATAAAGTTGTCAAAGTACAAGGAACAGTAACAACAGGCACTGGATTCTGGGGTGGAAAAGGTTTCTACATCCAAGATGAAACGGCTGGAATTTACGCTTTTACTACTTCAGCAGACGTAAATGCTGGCGATTTTGTAGAGCTTGAAGGAAAAGTAAGTCCATATAGTGGCGAACTGCAAATCCAACCATCAAAAATCACTAAAATCTCTACAGGTAATACACTTCCAACAGCCCAAGTAATCACACCGGCTGGAGTAAATGAAGAAACTCAAGCAAAACTTATTCAATTAAACAACGTGACAATCTCGAACTTAGTAAAATCAAATGACTTTGGAACATTCGAATTCACTGCAACACACGAAAACGGTGAATCTATCATTATTCGAAACGATAATCGCAACGGATTAGATTACGATATATTCATGAAACAATATAAAAATGGTGATTTAGTACGTGTCTCTGGTATCGCTTCCAAATTCAATACAACATATCAAGTGAAAACACTTGGTTTAGAAAGCTTTGAACAAGTAAATAAACCTGCAGTATACACAGATGTTCTCCCAGGGAATGTTTCTGAAGGAACAGAAGTCTCATTAATGACACCAATCGAAGGTGCGACTATCCACTATACACTAGATGGTTCGATCCCTACATTGGAAAGTACACAGTATACTGCTCCTATCAAACTAACGAAGACTACAACAATTAAAGCAATTGCTGTAAGTGACACTACTTCTGATGTATTCACTTTTACGTATAATGTATTGAAGTCAAATGACCTTGTCATCCGCGATATTCAAGGAAATGGACACTTCTCTCCTTATGAAGGTGCAAACGTACAAAACATCACAGGTGTCGTGACTCACTTGTATAACTCGGCAAACTTTGTCATTCAAGATATCAATCCTGATGATGACAATACAACATCAGAAGCAATCATTGTTAACAAAGCTTCAAACGGCCTTAAGGTGGGCGATTTAGTATCGGTTGCAGGAACTGTAGAAGAATGGTATTTCGAAGGCTATTCAGATATGAAGGCTAATGATTTACCAATTACAAGAATTCGTGCGACAACTGCAACGAAAACGGGAACAGCAGCACTTCCCGCTCCACTAGTAATTGGTGAAGATGTTATTCCACCAACTGAAATAATCGACAATGACGGATTAACTTCATTTGATCCACTAGAAGACGGTATCGATTTTTGGGAATCTGTTGAATTAATGCGACTCGCCGTTCCAAATGCAAAAGTAATTGGTCCACAGCAATACGGAGAGGTTGTAGTAGTAGCAGGCAATTCTACCAACACAACATTCAACGTTTTAGGTGGTATTAATATTTCAGCTAATGACTACAACCCAGAAAGAATTTTAGTAGATATCGATAATGAAAACTATGATGCGAAATCTGGTGACTATTATACTGGGAACATTGTTGGTGTAATGGGCTTTGGTTTTGGAAACTTCAAGTTATGGACAGAAGAATCTTCTCTTCCTCCAATCACTCGTGTGGAAAAACCAAATGTAATAACGGATATCAACCCTACTGAAGATAAACTGACAGTAGCTGCATACAATGTGGAAAACTTCTCAACGAATAAACAAAATACACCGGATGAGAAGGTAATGAAAATCGCAAAATCATTCGTGGAAAATATGAAATCTCCCGACATTATTACATTAGTAGAAGTTCAAGATAATGACGGACCAACAGCTTCTGGGAATACAGATGCATCTGCGAGTTATGAACGTTTAATAGCTGCAATTGTTTCTGCAGGTGGTCCAGAATACAACTGGACGGACATTGCACCTGAGTATGATCAAGATGGTGGACAACCAGGAGGAAATATTCGAGTTGGATACTTGTACAATCCAGAACGTGTCACATTAGTAGAAGGAACTAAAGGTAGCTCGACAGATAAAGTCGCTTGGGATGACCATGGTAACTTAACGTTAAATCCAGGTCGTGTTTTAGACTTACCACAGCCTAATACGCGTAAACCACTAGCAGCTCAATTTGATTTCCAAGGGGAAAAAGTAGTTGTTATCGGGGCGCATTTAAATTCTAAAAGTGGAGACCAGCCTTTATTCGGGAAACATCAACCTCCAGTTTTAGGTTCCGAAGCAGAAAGAATTGAGTTAGCAACGATGATCAACAACTTTATTAAAGCTGGACAAGCAAAGGATCCTGATTTGAAGGTAATCGTAGCAGGTGATATGAATGATTTCGAATTCACCCCTACTCTCGCTGCTCTTAAAGGTGGCATTTTAACGAATATGGTTGAAAAAGTACCTGCTGGTGAACGTTTTTCTTATTACTATCAAGGAAACAACCAAGTTCTAGACCATATTTTAGTAACCAATAACTTAGCAACTAAAACTGCTGTAGACATGATTCACATTAACGCGAACTACATGGATATTCACGGCCGTGCATCTGATCACGATCCTGTTTTAGTCCAAATTGAATTTAACGAAAAAGAAACATATACGCTAAAAGCTAATAAAACATCTGTAGAGTTAGAATCAGGTCAAACAGAGCAAATTACATTAACGGAAACTGCGACGAAACAAGACGGTACTACTACAACGAAAGACGTATCAGCGGAAGCAACTTATAGTGGCTTTGATACGAAGATCGTTTCTGTTGAAAAAGGCCTTATAACTGCAAAGGCAGATGGAAAAACAGCAATAACCGCAACCTACGGCGATAACAAAGTAACGATTAATATCACTGTTCAATCGAACAAAGCTGGTGAAGCAGTAATTACTGCCGATGAGGTAGATAGCTCTGAGGCTGTTATTACGGTAGATGGTTCTGTACTGCATGACGCTGGAAACGTATATATCCGTTTCACAGAAGCAGCTACAAAGAAAATCGACATAGCAAACAAAGATGTCGTCATTACACTTGTAAACGGAACATTCACTATCCCTGCAAACAACTTTAATACACTTGCTACAAGCGGTGAATTTACACTTCACTTAGATTATCATGTGCCGCCAGGTCTATTGAAGGAAAAGAACAAGGATAAAATCAAAGATAATCTGAAGTTAAAAGATATCGCTTTCCTTGATAGCAAAAACAATCAAATAACACAAGGTTTTAAAGACGACTTCGTTATCGTTACGGAAGGTAAGAAGCCTACTGTTGAAGGTGCTTACTACGATAGTAAATCGAAGAAGTGGAAATTCAAGAAAATTAAATAAGTAAAGTGGTCAAACTAAAAAGAGCCTAAAACATTTTGTTTTAGGCTCTTAAATGTATGCCGGCTACACTTCTTTAGAGGTGAAGTTTTTGACTTTATCCACTGCGTCTAATAGTTTGACAGTAACAATTTCTGATTCATCGATATGATTCATTAATACTTCTTTCGTTTCATCGAATAGAACAGTTGTAATATGAAACTTTTTTATAACATCCTCATTCGAAACTTTTTTATTTTTGATATAGTTGAGTAATTCATTTACTTCTTCTTGTACATTTGTAATGATTTGTAGTAATAACTCACTATCATTAATAAAGAGTCTCCTATTTTATCCGCATAAACTCCAGTACCTTTAAGTCAATAAATCCCCTTTCTTGTACCCGCTCATCAAAGTTTTCGATCAGATGATACGACTGCACCGCATCTAATAAATTATCCAGTTCCGTTAACCCTCTATCTAAATAACCATTTTCATATAAGAGAATTTGAATTTCTTTTTCCAGTTCCCCTTCAATCTTTACAATATCAGCCGGCAACGTTGGTTCGAAATAAAGTCTGTGCAGTTTCAGCAATCTAGCTAACTCATGTACTGGTTCTTTGTGATCATCCACACGAAGATCGATGTACCGATCATTATATCCACCATAACTGCCATTTTCTTTTACAACTAATAAAGCTGCAGATTGTTTTCCTCTACTATCACCACCGGCACTTTCTCCAGCTTGTAAGGCTGCTAACAAGCGCTCTGCTAGAGATCTCTCCCCTTGTATAAATGCTGTTTTCATCGCCTCTACTGTATGTTGATCTACAAGTATATTGCCTTGTATTGCAAAATTTATTTCTGCAAAACCACCAGCCCACTTATAGCAATCATCTCCAGTGAATGTTGCACTATGTCCTCTTGCATCTACAATTCCAACTTGCCTATAAGTAGACCTGTTATCATTTCTAGTAAGCTCTGTTATTACTTGTTCTGGTGTAAATCCTTTTGCTAGCATGTCCAAACCATGCTTCCCATAATCTAAATTAGCCCATGACTGTGTAGCAATTGCCCCAACGCCTGCTTTTGCATATGGCACCACTGCTCCAACACATAAAAACTTTGACGCTACTGCTACGCCTAATTCATTTGTTTTTGGATCAAAACCAACAATGGAAAATGTCATCTTTGTGCCCCTTTCTTTTGGAGTTTTTAGTCCTTGATATGTACTCCTATTGTAACTTTTATTCAAATAATATGAAACTTCCGAATATTTTTTAAGTGCCAGTCACTCACACAATACCCACACAATTCGCTTGTTTGCATTCTGTTATAATTAAGATAAGAATTTAGTTATTATAATGGGGGTATATAAATGAAAAACAATAGAATATCGATGATGGATGCTTATATGATTGAAGCACTACGCAGTAATGGTATTTCGAATGAAGAAATAGTAGCTCATCTCGAGAAAAAAGATACTAGTAATTGGGAGAATATAAAACCAACCTTTGATTTCAATGAGCTTATCAAATTATTTGAGCAAGATACAAATGGATTTAAATCTGCGCTAGTAGATGGATACACAGTAAAGTTTCTTACGATGAATGGTTTAAAAAGCCTATTAAAAATGAAATTCAATAAAGTCGCCGAAAAAGACTATGAAACATCCGAGACGGGTATCCATCATCTAGAAATCGAAACGAAAAGTTTTCCCGACTTGCAGCAAATTTTATCTATTAATTGGATTATTGAAGAACATAGAGATACGGACAATGACTCTTCCAAAAAGATAGTTAATATACAAATTGTTTAACGAAAAGGACTATAACTTACACCAATATGTCTCCTGTTTGCTGTGCACGGAATGGTTGCTACATTATTATCTTAATAAAAACGTTTAGAGGGTGTGACTTCACACCCTCTAAACGTTTTTATAGATACCTTTTTATTGGTTCTGTTTATCTACATATTTTCCATAATCAGGTTTCGCTATCTCGTTAAAATCTTTCACAAGTAAATGCAGACTACTCGTTAACAAATCCCCGGACATCGGTAATCCGTGACCTGTAACTGCAACTTTCGGTTTTAGGTCTGCTAGTTTTTTTACCGATTCTCTAGCCGCCACCCAATCAGTAGTAAGATATCTAGGTGGTCCACTAATCTCCTGTTCTTGAGTTAAGACCTTATACAAATATTCTTGTTTAACTGTAACAAATGCATCACCTGCAATTAATGCTCCATCTTCCTCTCTGAAAAATGAAACATGCCCTGGGGAATGACCCGGTGTGTGAATCCATTTAAAATCGTTCATATAAGGAATCGTCCCATCGGAAGGCAATTCTTTTACGTTATTTCCTAAATTAATTGGATCAGTAGGAAACATTGGAGACATTTTAGCGACCATTCCACCTTCTACCGTCGGATCAGGCTTAGGATAACTTTCTTTTCCAGTTAAAAATGGCCATTCTAAAGGATGCGCATATACTGGAACTTCCCACTTATTCACTAACTCAATAATTCCACCTACATGATCAAAATGGCCATGTGTTAAAATAATGGCGCTTGGCCTACTGTCTGCACCAAAACGCTCCTCTATAACAGATATAATCTCGTCAGCCGAGTGTGGCATTCCAGCATCAATTAATACAAATTCATTTGACCCTGGCTTTCCAACTAAACAAATATTGACGATTTGCACAGTATGACAATATATATCGGGTAAAATTTCCATTCCTATTCCACTTGCAATCGACGTTGCCGGGATAAACTTATAATCATCTCCGTATGAAATATTAGACTCCATAAACTCCCTCTTTCCATTTTATATCATAGGTAGCTTTTCACTTCTACATGAACTTATACCCTTAAGATTTTTTTCGAAAAAATTTGACTTTTCCTTTTCCATTTGGTAATTTAAAATACAATATCTTAGAAGAAGAGAGTAACAATTTCGGATTAGCTAGCGAGCTAGGGATGGTGGAAGCCTAGTTAAGAAGAATTGCGAACCGCACTTTGGAGATGCTTATTTGAAAAGCCGGAGACTCACCGTTATAGAGAAAGTGGCCGAAATAGGCAAATTGAGTGGTACCGCGGAAGTTAAGCTTTCGTCTCATTAATATAATGAGACGAAAGCTTTTTTTATTTACCCAATAACCCATGAATATTACAAAGGTATTACGGGTGCCAGGCACCCGTAATACCTTTGTAATAATTAGGAGGAGTTCAATTGAAAACGAAAATAGTGGAAATTCTACAAAGCTTCACAACTGAACTAATCGAAGAAAATATGATTGAAGTACCTGTATATGCTCACTTAGGTGACTTTGCCCTTCCTTGTTTTCCGTTTGCTAAAAAACTTAGAAAATCTCCTATCCTTATTGCGCAAGAACTTGCTGCAAGCATTCAAGACGACAGTATCGAAAAAATCGAAGCGATAAATGGGTATGTAAATATTTTCATGAAAAGAACGACATTTACTCAGTCGCTTTTGACGAATATTCATAAGCAAGGAAAACAATACGGTTCTTCTGATGCAGGGGCTGGAGGAGTTGTTTCGATTGATATGTCTTCACCTAATATTGCAAAGCCGTTTTCTATGGGGCATTTAAGATCGACAGTCATAGGAAATTCCATTGCTTTATTACATGAAAAAATTGGCTATCAGCCTGTTAAGATTAATCATCTTGGCGATTGGGGTACCCAATTTGGGAAGTTATTAGTAGCTTATCATTTATGGGGAGATGATAAGAAATTACGGGAAGCTCCTATTCAAACGTTATTATCCCTTTATGTTCGTTTTCATGAAGAAGCTAAAATAGACGATTCTTTAAATGACAAAGGAAGAGCCGCTTTTAAATCGTTAGAAGATGGAGATGGAGAAGCATTAACACTTTGGAAATGGTTTCGAACTGAATCACTTAAAGAATTCCAAAAGATATATGATTTACTTGGCGTTTCCTTTGATTCATATCGTGGAGAAGCTTATTACAATGACAAAATGGAACAAATAGTCGAAGAGCTGCAACAAAAAAATTTGTTAATAGAATCAGATGGTGCACTTGTAGTAGATGTTGGGGAACATTTACCACCTTGCCTTATAAAAAAATCCGATGGTGCAACCTTATATGCGACGCGAGATATTACAGCCGCTATTCAACGAAAACAGACATATAATTTCGTTAAATCTTTGTATGTAGTAGGTAATGAACAAAGCTTGCACTTCCCCCAATTAAAGACCGTATTAAATAAAATGGGCTATACATGGTCAGATACTATTCACCATATCCCTTTTGGGCTAATCTTAAAAGATGGTAAAAAGTTATCGACACGTAAAGGGAAAATTATTTTACTTGAAGAAGTGTTGAGTGATGCCATTCGGTTAGCGGAGCAGACAATCGAAGAAAAAAATCCTCGATTAGTCAATAAAAAGGAAGTCGCAAAAGAAGTCGGTGTTGGTGCCATCATTTTTAGCGATTTAAAACAACACAGAAAGCATGACATCGAATTTGACTTAAAGAAAATGCTTCAAACAGAAGGTGAAACCGGCCCTTATGTTCAGTATACCCATGCGAGAGCATGTTCCATTTTAAGAAAAGCATCTACTCCAAACACTTTGGAAGTAAGGGACGTAAATGATTATGAGTGGGAAATCATTAAATACCTCGAACAGTTCCCATCGGTAATTTTACGAGCTGCAGCCGAATATGATCCATCCTTGCTCGCAAAATATGCCGTGCATTTGGCGCAAACCTTTAATTCTTTTTACGGAAATATACAAATCATGAAGGATACCATTCATTTGTCGTATCGCCTTGCACTCGTTCAATCTGTTGTCATTGTATTAGAAGAATCATTAAGACTACTCGGCATTAAAGCACCAGTGGAAATGTAACATACCCAGAAAACACTGACGAAAGTCCAATTCCCCTCCCCTTTTATGAATAAGTTAATCAATAGGGGAGGTGAAATTAATTGGATAATAACCAGCCATGTAGTAAATGTGGCTATGTTCACAGCAGTAGAGGCAGAAGAGGTCCAATGGGCTTTGAAGGTCCTCCTGGGATCCAAGGTCCTCCTGGTGAACGAGGCGAAAGAGGACCTCGAGGGTTTATGGGATTGGAAGGGCCTCAGGGAAAAACGGGTGCCCAAGGTCCTGCTGGATCATCTGGTGGAATTAATGAATTTGCATATATTTACAACATTGGTGAACAACGAATTCATCAAGAAGAGGATATTTCTTTCGATTCAACCGGCATTATAACACAAGGGATTTCACACAATGCTGGAGAGTCTAAAATAATAATTAAAGATAATGGCATTTACGAGATTTTCTATCATGTAACTGGAAAACAACCCAATCAGTTAACTCTATTTTCCAATGGTGTAGAAATAACGAATACAACCTTTGGTGCAGATGACGGAAATGCACAGAACATTGGTATTCAAATCCTTCAATTAGAAGACAATACCGAGTTAACCCTTAGAAATCATACATCCACGCCTAGCCATCTCGACTTATTAGTAAATGCAGGTGGCACACAAACAAATGTCAACGCAGCGATTACGATCAAAAAGCTTTCTTAAAACATTCCTGTTTTAGACACAACTCCTGAACAATTCTGAAAGTTCTCTAATTTACTTCTGACACCGGGACACGTTGGAACACAAAAACTTCCCGCCTGTTTGCTCAATTGGCGGGAAGTTTTCAATCGTTAAATTTTAAATTGACGCACCATTTCATTAAGTGTATCCGATATAGTTGTTAACGAATTAGCAGCTATTTGAATTTCTTCCATCGATGCTAACTGCTCCTCTGTAGCTGCTGCTATTTCATGTGCACTTTCAGCGTTTTCCTTGAATAGTCCTGAAACTTCCCCATATTTTTGCGCAACCGTCGTAAAGTCCATTGTCAGTTGCTCGGTAGCCGCTGCAATTTCTTGTACTTTTCCAGACACTTGCGAAATAGATTGGATAATTTCTTGAAATTGAACGGAAGTAACGGATGTTAGTTGAATTCCATTATCTACATTTGTTTTTACTAATTCAATTGTATGAACTGTATCATTTGTATTATTTTGGATGTTAGTGATAAACGCTCGAATTTGATTGGCTGATTTACTGGATTGTTCCGCTAATTTTCGTACTTCCTCTGCAACAACAGCAAATCCTTTTCCATGCTCACCAGCTCTAGCCGCTTCAATGGCTGCATTTAAAGCAAGTAAATTCGTTTGATCTGAAATTTCGTTAATGATTGTTGTAATTTCCCCAATCTTAATAGCATCTTCAGCCAATGAGTTAATATTTTTGTCGGTTGCACTTACAGATTGATGAATGACTTCCATGGAGGTCACGATTTCTCTCACAGATTTCTCTCCACTATCTGCCTGTATACTAACTTCATTTGTCTCTTCAGACACTTCCGCCGTTCGTTGGGTCATACTTTGTAGCATGTGCAAGGACTGCTCGACAGCGATCGAACTTTCATTCAATATATTCGTTTGATCGCCCATACTTATCGAAACATTTTGGACATTTTCCGCAATTTGATTGGATGTTCGTTTCGACTCATCTGCGCTTGCTGAGAATTCTTCCGCTGTCGAAGCAGCCTGCGCAGAAGAAAAACTAATTTGCTGGATCATTTCTTTTAAGGAAGTGAGAAACTCATTAAACGAAGTTGCTACTTCTCCTAGTTCATCTTTGTTTTTTACATGAAGAGCTTTCGTTAAATCTCCATCTCCACTAGCAATATCATTCATCTGCTCCTTTAATTGACGTAAAGGAACTAATATAGCTTTTAGTAACATTGCACTCAAGACGATACCAATTACTACTGCCAGCAAGGAAATACCGAGTAAAACTACTTGACTTACTGTGGATTGGGATTCCAAACTTTGGCCTACTTCAGCTGTTTTACTATCCAACTGTTCGATGAAGGCTTCAAAGGACGGATCTAATACTTCCTTCCGAATTCTTCGTTCTTCCCCAAAATGAATTTCTTCTGCCTTCGTTCGATTAATCGTATTGTTTTGAATGACTAGTTGGCTTTGTGCCCAAAACTGTTCGTAATCCGCTCTAATATTATCTATCGTTTCCTTAGTGGAAGATGTATTGGTAAGAGCGATTATGTTATCGAATTGTTCTTGAATATTTGTAGATTTTTCTTCCATTTGCTTCGCATACGTATTGTCGCCCGTGAGAAGAAGTGCACGCTCATCATTGGAAAGGCCAGCAAGACGGTACTGTATTTGTTTTGCTATTTTTTGCATTTCCATCAGCGTATTCAATTCATTATTTTTTGCTACTGTATGAGATAAACTCCATGTTGCAAACCCACCAACTACAATGATAGATATGACTAAAATGGAAGTAACAAGCATTAGCCTTGTCTTAATTCGCATATTTTTCTCCTTTACTCTTTGAAAATTTTCATTTTACAGTATAACAGAGAATAGTAATAAATGAATCTAGTTCGAATTAATACTTAGTTGAGTCATGTCTACCCTACTACATTGCATGTAAACCGCTACATTTTCCTACCGTTCATAATAGTAGGAAGACTGGGTTCATGGCACCCCAATGTTGGAGGCTTGGTTGCCTATCCTTGGAAACAGTGATATGCTTAAAATGTTAGATAAATTCAATAATTGATTTTATTTCAAAAAACCAGACGATTTTCCCCTTTATTTTTTCCTACTTGTGAATACATTCTTAACTGATTTTTATCAGTTCCAATTGCTACTAAATTTCTTCGTCCTAGGTAGATACCATTTTGTTAAAATCATTTCTGAAACTTACGCTGTATGTCTTAGCAATGGCATAGAGGAATCTCTTTCATTCAGTTCATGGATATAAGGAGAAGTCCTTTTTTTATATCCAAAAAAGAACTGATTGCACAAGTATGGGGAAACAACCATACATTTAAGCTGTTTGGTTAACTAATAATTAGTTAGAAATGATGAGAAATCTGCTGATTATTACCACTTAATTGTCTCATCATATTTTAAAGGAGGTACTTATGCTCAAATTTGAAAATGTAAGCAAAGTGTATGCAGATGGTTTTAAAGCTGTGGATTCCGTTAGTTTTGACATTCCAGAAGGAGAATTTCTTGTACTGATTGGTCCAAGTGGTTCCGGAAAATCAACCACGATGAAACTGATTAATCGGATGATTAATCATACCAGTGGTACTATTTCCATCGATGGAAAAGATATTACCAAGTTAAACGCCGCAGAACTTAGACGTAATATTGGATATGTTATTCAACAAATTGGTCTTTTCCCCCATTACACAATTGAAAAAAATATTGCCATTGTTCCGGAACTAAAAGGTTGGGACAAAGAAAAAATTAAAGCCCGTGTAAAAGAACTATTAATCATGGTCGGTCTTGACCCGGAAATTTATAGCTCTCGTTACCCAAAAGAACTTTCTGGTGGACAACAACAACGTGTAGGAGTCGCAAGAGCTCTTGCATCCAATCCACGTGTCATCTTAATGGATGAACCTTTTGGCGCACTCGATCCAATTACTCGTGATCAGCTCCAAGGAGAATTGCTGTCCCTTCAACGCAAACTAAAGAAAACAATCGTTTTCGTAACACATGATATGGATGAAGCATTAAAACTTGGAGATCGTATTGCTATTATGAGAGACGGCCATTTACTCCAAATCGACACCCCTGAGAAATTATTACAAGAACCTGCTTCTGGATTTGTAGAAGAGTTTATCGGTAAAGACCGTATCGTTCAAAATCCTGAACTAATGCCAGTTATCAGCGTCATGACTAAAAAAGTCGTTACGTCTTACCTTCATCGTTCTCCAGAAAAAGCGCTATTAATGATGCGCCAACAAAAAATTACTTCTTTAATTATCATAGATGATAACGATGATACTCTCGTCGGAATTGTTTCTGCTTATGAATTAATCAAAAAAGTAAATACGATCCAATCCATCGAAGAAATTATGGTTGTTCCAGAATACATTCTATCAGACTCCGCAACCGCTAAAGACGCGATCGTTATGATGCCCAATGTACGTTCGGGGGTTATTCCCGTATTGAGCGAAGCAAAAAAAGTAATAGGATTAGTAACTCGCGGAACATTACTCGCTGCTTTGTCCAGTCAATGGACAGAAATGGAGGATCTAAATGAATAATTTAAATATATGGGAACAATTCATGCAACAAGCGGAAATGCGTTGGCAAGAAGTATTGGAAGCGACTTCCGTTCATATTCAACTCGTATTTTTCTCTATGGTAATCGCTATTATACTAGGGATAGGATTAGGTATTTTAATCACCCGAGTGCCAAAGCTTTCCACAATTGTATTAGGTGGGGCAGGTATCATGCAAACGATTCCGAGTTTAGCACTTCTTGGGTTCATGATCCCTATTTTTGGAATTGGTGTAAACACTGCTATTGCCGCTCTATTTTTATACTCATTACTTCCTATTATTAGGAACACATATACAGGAATAAAAGACGTTAACAAAGCTACAGTAGAAGCTGCCAAAGGAATGGGAATGACCAGTCTACAAGTATTAATAAAAGTGGAACTTCCCCTTGCTATTCCAATGATTATGGCAGGTGTACGTACTGCCGCCGTTATTAACGTTGGGACAGCGACACTTGCTGCATTCATCGGGGCAGGCGGACTTGGAGATTTTATCTTCTTGGGAATAACTCGAGGAATTGATGGTTTAATCTTACTAGGTGCTATTCCTGCTGCGTTATTAGCAATTATTTTGGAAGTTTTCTTCACCTACCTAGAACGTTGGACAACACCGGAAGGGTTAAAATAAGGTGATAACATGACAAAAAACAATCTCATAAAATCTATCTTACTCCTTCTAGTATTGAGCACGCTGACAGGATGTATTTTCAAAACAGAAGATTCCTTAATCGTGGGTTCAAGAAACAATACGGAAAGTATCATATTATCTAATGTTATGGGGCAATTAATCGAAGAGAAGTTAGGTATTGATGTTACTTATAAAGAAAACCTGGGAGGTTCCAATGTAGTTTGGAACGCGATGGTTAACGGTCACATTGATGTAATTCCCGACTATACAGGAACGATTGTTATTAACTATTATCAAGAAACCGCCGGAAATGCGGAGGAGACTTTAGCGAAAACAAAAGAGTTAGTAGCAGCAGATGGCATTACTGCATTAAATTCTTTCGGTTTCAATAACACCTATACTTTGGCACTAGATGAAGATGAAGCCGAACAGTTGAACGTTAAAACATTTAGTGACTTCGCAAAAGTTTCGAATGACTTTGTTTTAGGTGCTGTGTTCGAATTCATTGATCGACCAGATGGTTTACCTGGATTCCAAGAAGAATACGGCATTCAGTTTAAAGGTGTGAAAGGAATGGATCACGGGATTATGTACAGATCGATTAATGCAAAAGAAGTCGACGTGATCAACTCCTATACAACAGACGGACAACTACAAATGTACAACCTGCGTGTGTTAGAAGATGATAAGAGCTATTTTCCACCCTATCACGCACTCCCGCTTGCTCGAACGGAAATTTTAACACAATATCCTGAGTTAGAAGAAGTACTTCTTCAATTAGCCGGAAAAATTGATGAAACAACGATGCAAATGATGAACGCCAAAGTGGATAATGAGGGAATGATGGTCGAAACAGTTGCCAAAGAGTTCTTACAAGAAGCTGGGTTCATAAATTAATAACGCTAAAGTACCTGTCTAAAGTCCAATATTACAAATGGGAATGATGAATGCAATGACGCACATCATAGGTATAGTCCCTCTTAGTGACCGCAGTGATTTTTGCTGCAAGGCGGACGCTTTCCACGGGGTGAGAGATGAGCCATCGCCGACGCTAACGCGTTCGCTTGCGATGTCCCATCTTCTCACTCATCCCGTAGGAGTCGCCGCCTTTCCACAAAAATCAATGGAAAATTGCTAATCTATTCAGTATCTAATCGCCAAAAACAGGTTATTACCCAGTTTATTCAATTAGAGAATCCAGAAAATGGCTAAGGGAAACAGATCGGTCCCTGAAAGCAATCAATTCAATTCCGAAAGCAATCAAACCAACATGAGGGCAACCAAATTGCTGGTGAAAGCAACCATTTCTTAAAATAACTCTTTACTTGGATTGAGACGACCAGGAGTTGGATGCATTATTTATAAAGGTTGCGCAAATGGTCTATAATGTTGTGAGTTTGAAGGGAGATTTTACGAGTAACGACTGCCACGTTACACATTTATTATTGGACAATCTTCTCTGAATAAATAGAGTGGATATTGATGCCGTAGCGCGCCGGGCCGCATGAGCCGCAGTCATGAGACCCACTCGTGTGCAACACGAGTTGGCTCATGCAAGGTGCGGCAAGCGCGAAGGCTAGCGGTCACTACGTAGCAGTATCCCTATACTAGGTACAATATAAAGAATGCCATACCTTATGTTACTTGGAAAAATTATCAACATGTCTATATTTTTTGTTTTCCAAGCATTAGAAAAAGACTTCCCAATCATTCACAAAATGATGGGAAGTCTTTTTTATAAGCAAACCAAAGATTACTTATAGAAGCTGCCAGGTATCGCTCCGAAGTTTCTTTTATGGTAAAGCAATGGATTTTTATCTTCATTATGAATATGGATTACTTCTCCGATGAAAATGATATGATCTCCTGCATCAATTTGCTTGGCAGTTTTACATTCTAATTGAGCAAGTGAACCAGATAATACAGGTAATTGTCTTTCCGACTCCTCCCACTCGCATTGACTAAAACGATTCTCTACTTTAGAAGCAAATAAACTACAAATATCCGCCTGATCATCGGCCAAAATATTTACTGCGAATTTTTCTGCCTCTATAAAGGCAGGATAAGAACCAGACTTTTTATCAATAGACCATAATATGAGTAAAGGATCTAGAGAAACAGAAGCGAATGAATTAACCGTTAACCCTATTGGATTATTTGCATTATCAAAAGTTGTTACAACTGTTACGCCCGTTGGATAATTTCCTAACGCCTTTTTGAACTCATCTTGTGCAGTACTTACATTAACATTTACACTTACCATAAAAGTACACTCCCATTCTTGTTTACTTTACAATAACAACGCGCTGTTCCACTGGTTCTATTAGTTTTTCTTTCGGGGACGAAATAGGATTACCAAACGGTAACTGCGCAATTAGTTCCCATTTTTCTTGAATACCCCAGCATTCTTTCACTTCTTTTGAAAGTTCTGGATAGAAGTGTTGCAAGCTTGCTCCAAATCCTTCTTGTTCCAATGCCGTCCAAACGATATATTGCAACATGCCAGATGCTTGATGAGACCAAACTGGAAAATAATGTTCTACACTCGCGAATTTTTCCTGGAATGATTCTACAACAGAATAATCCTCAAAAAACAATACCGTGCCATATCCACTGGCAAAGCTTTCAAATCGCCTTTTGGTAGAATCAATCTTTTCTTCTGCAAGTCCTTGTTTCGTTGATTCAAATGCTAGTTTCCAAAACTTTTTATGTTGATCACCCAGTAACACAACAACTCGCCCTGTTTGCGAATTAAATGCAGTAGGTGTATGCTTTACAACTAAATTTACTATATCTTGAATTCTTTCATCCGAAATAATCTTTTCATCATTAATGCCATAAATAGAGCGTCTACTTTGAACGGCTGAATAAAAACTTTTAGTCATTTGGAATCCGCCCTTTCCTTTGTCATAATTCTAGTCGGAAGCATTTCACATGCACATCTGCGTTATGAAAGTCTTTGGATTCATCACGCATAAAACCAAGATGTTCATATAAACGGATTGCTTGCGTCATATTAGCACCTGAGTGCAAGTATAAAAAGTTAGCCCCTTTATCTCTGGCGTAACTCGCACTTTCCTTTAATAACGCTTGTGCAATCCCTTTTCCTCTAGCATCCGGACTTACCGCAAGTAACCTTACAATGGGATCAACTATGCCAATCTCAGGTTTTTGATAAGCAGCTTCTGAGTTGGTGAATAATTGTAATGTCCCTAAAAATTCCCCGTCACTTTTTGCTACCAATACTCGATCGAGTGCCGGATTATTTAGTGATTGTTTAATTCTCTCCAAGTAATCTTGCCAAACCTCTGTACTAAAGTCATTTTTATATTGTCCGTAACTTTCGACTAACAATTCCACTACAGCCTCTTTGTCAGCTTCCTTCAATGTATCGATTGTAATTACACTCGACATATTATTCCTCCTCAAAACCTTACTTTGCAATATTCGCATCAAAAAACAGTGGGTATCCGATTGAATCGAATTTTATTCCCTGAACATCTGCTGTGGTTGCTATTGTATAAGGAAAAAGATATATAGGAATGCTCACCGCGTTATTTACAATTATTTGTTGAGCTTGTTTATACAGTTCTTCGCGCTTGGTATTATCCATTTCAATTTCCGCCTGCTCCAAAACACTGTCTAACTCTTGGTCACTGTACCATCCAATATTACTACCACCATTATCCAACATTTTGTCTGAATGATAGAACAGTCGAAGATCATCTGAAGTAATCCCTACACGACTATTCCCATATGCATCAAACTCTGTAGGAGTTTTCAAAACCGCCATATGTTCACTAGTCGTGTTCATTTGAACTTCTACACCAATTGCTTTTAGTTGCTCTTGCACCATTAAGTTAATATCTTGTCGTTTTTCTCGATTCACAGAATTATTTAAAATGCGAAGTGTCAATGTTTTACCATCTTTTTTACGTAATCCATCAGAATCCTTTTTCCAGCCCAGTTCATCAAACAATGTGTTTGCTTTTTCTACGTCAAAACTCTCTTGGTTTTCTAAACTTGCATCATAACCAAATGACACTGGAGCTAATGGGGACCATGCACGCTTGTAAGTGCCTAAATATAATGTATTTACAATGCTTTCTACATCAATTCCTGCCCTTAATGCTTGGCGTGCTTTCACATCATCCCAAGGTGCATTGGTGCTATTAATAAACAGGGTGTAAGTTAAACCGCCTGTTTCAGCTTCCCAAAGCTTTAGTTGTTTATTTTTTTCTACAGCAATAATATCTTGCGGTGGAACTGTTTCTGCTGCTTTTATTTGTCCGCTCTGAACACTACCAATTCGTGTTGCTTCTTCTGGAACAATTTTAAAAGTCAATTTATCTAAATAAGCAACTCCTTCATGATCAGCAAATGGATATGCACCGTGGTAGTTTTCATATCTTTCTAACACTACACGGTCGTTTTCAACTTGTTCAACAAACTTAAATGGACCACTGCCAACAGGATGGAGTCCAAATTGATCTCCCGCTTTTTCTGCTGCTTCTTTTGAAACGATTGATAAATTAGAATGTGCCAGCAGCGTTAAAAACGTTGAAGATGGATTTGACAATGTAAACTTAACTGTGTATTTATCTACTACTTCAACAGATTCAACCATTTCCATATAGTTCGCTCCAAACAACGCTCTTGTTACTGGATCAAAAATTCGATCAAAATTGTATTTTATGACGTCGGCATTAAATTCAGATCCATCATGAAAAGTAACATTTTCTCTCAACTTAAATGTATATATTTTTTGATCTTCTGAAATATCCCATTCTGTCGCTAACCAAGGTTCTATTTCATTGTCTAATCCTTGATATACTAATGTTTCGAAGATCCCTTTAATAACACGTGTAGATACTGCAAAAGTGCTCACTTGTGGATCTAATGTATCAGGAGCTGTAGATAATGCATAAGTTAGCTCCCCTCCGGATACAGCTTCTTTTTCTTCAGCGCTAGCGTTAGAATCTGAATTTGATTCTCCTCCTGAAGAACAACCGACTAATACTAATGTTAAAACTAACAATGTAGTGAACAATTGATATACTTTTTTGTTTATAGACATTTACATCATCCCTTTAATCTTCTATTTTCTCTCATTTATTTGCATAGTGACACGCAACAAAGTGTCCAGCCTTTTGTTCGATAAAATCTGGTATTTCTTGCTTGCAAAGCTCTGTCGCAAATGGGCAACGAGTTCGGAACGCACAACCAGATGGTGGGCTAGAAGGGGAAGGAATCTCTCCTTCTATTGATACGACTTTATTTGCTTCCGTTAAATTTGTACTTGGAATTGACTGGATCAATGCTTGAGTATAAGGATGAAGAGGTGCTCTAAATAATTGCTCACTTGGCGCAATCTCAACAATTTTTCCTAAATACATCACACCAATTCGATCTGAAATATGTCGAACAACATTCAAGTCATGACCAATAAATAAATACGTAAGTCCTAGTGAATGCTGCAAATCTTTTAGTAAATTAATAATTTGAGCTTGAACGGACACATCTAATGCAGAAACAGCCTCATCAGCAAGAATAAAAGAAGGATTTATAGCAATTGCCCTTGCTATTCCTATTCGCTGACGTTGACCACCTGAAAATTCATGCGGATAACGACCTACCCATTCGGGATTAAGTCCGACCTGCTGCAATAGTGCCTTTACTTTTACTTCCACTTCTTTAGATGATTGCCCTTTAAAATGAGTCTTAAGAGGTTCTGCAATCACTTCACCAATCGTCCATCTTGGATCAATGGAGCCATATGGATCTTGGAAAATCATTTGCATATTTTTTCTCATTTTACGCATTTCAGAGCCTTTTAAGTTTAATAAAGATTGTCCTTTAAATAAGATATCCCCTGAAGTAGCTTTTTCGAGTTGCAAAATGGTTCTTCCTAAAGTGGATTTACCACTTCCAGACTCCCCTACTAACCCAAATGTTTCTCCTTCTTTGATGGAAAATGAAACATTATTTACAGCTTTTAACTGCTTTCCAGATTGTTTTAAAGGATAATATTTACTAAGCTCTCTAATTTCAAATAGTGTATCTCTTTCAATCTCTCCTTCTACTTCACCTAATGGCTCTGAAACAGTTACCTCATTATCATCAAACCAATCCATCCGCTCAATAAGTTCTTTCGTATGCCAACATGCACTTTCACGTCCACCAAAGGATTCTAATGGGGGGCTTTCACGTCGACATTTATCTGTTGCAAATGGACATCTTGGGCTAAATCGACAACCAATTGGCATATCTGAAAGACTCGGAATTGTTCCTTCAATAGACAATAACTTCTTCTGACTAGAAGTACCCGATTTAGGGATGGATTTAAGTAGTCCCCTTGAATATGGATGATGAGGTTTCTCAAATAATTGCTGTACGGTTGCTTCCTCCACAATTTTCCCTGCATACATGACGACAATTCGATCTGCTAATTGTGCTGCAACACCCAAATCATGTGTTATTAATAAAACAGCCATATTAAGCTCTGCTTTTATTTCTTTTAATAACTGGATAATTTGAGCTTGTATCGTTACATCCAAAGCAGTTGTTGGTTCATCTGCAACTAATAAATCAGGTTCGCATGATAAGGCCATCGCAATCATCGCACGTTGCAACATCCCTCCCGATAACTCATTAGGATATTGCTTCATACGAATTTCAGGTTCTGATAATCCAACCTTTTTCAGAAGCGATGTTCCTTTTTCCCAAGCCTGTTTTTTAGATAGTTTTGTATGCTTAATTATCGTTTCCGTTAATTGGTATCCAATTGTAAACACTGGATCAAAGGCAGCAGAAGGTTCTTGAAAAATCATAGCAATTTTTTTACCACGAATTTTATTTAACTCTTTAGATGATAAACGAGCGACATCATCCGTTTTAAATTGAATTTGGCCGTTAGAAATGACACCATTGTCATAGTCAATTAATCGCATAATTGCTTTTGATGTTACGGACT
The DNA here is from genome assembly GCF_056396485.1 of Psychrobacillus sp. 05T411. Classification (NCBI taxonomy): domain Bacteria; kingdom Bacillati; phylum Bacillota; class Bacilli; order Caryophanales; family Bacillaceae; genus Psychrobacillus; species Psychrobacillus sp. 05T411. Next base: position 118,685 of record NZ_JBFTLO010000006.1, read on the forward strand.
TTCCACTTCCAGACTCCCCCACTAAACAAACTGTTTCACTCGGTTTTATAGTTAAAAAAATGTCTGAAATAGCAGTTAACAGACCTCTTTTTGTTTTAAAATCGACCGTTAAGTCTTTTACATCTAATAATGTAGTCAAAATTTTCACCCCTTATACAATTCGTTTTTTAGGGTCAAAGTGATCTCGCAAACTATCGCCAATTATATTGACAGCCAGTACAAACAAAGCGATTGCAAGACCTGGGAATGTTGCAATCCACCATGCTGCGGCAATATAGTTTCTACCTTGAGACAGTAAAAATCCCCAATCTGGAATATCAGCTACAACACCTAAACCTAAAAAGCTTAATCCTGCACCAGTTAAAATAGCAGTTCCTAATCCATTCGATGCCATTACTAATAATGGAGAATAAGAGTTCGGTAGTACATGCTTGATAAAAATTGTTAGTCTATTTGTTCCAATCGACTTAGAAGCAAGAATATAAGGTCTGTTTTTCACGCTTATAATTTGCCCTCTCATAACGCGCGCATAGGTAGGTATTGCAGCAATAGATATCGCAATTACTAAATTCGTAAAACTAGAACCTAATGCTGCCGCTAAAGCGATTGCTAATAATACACCAGGTATTGTTTGAAGCACTTCAATTATTCGCATAAAAATGGTATCTACAACACCACCAACATATCCTGATATAGTCCCGATGAAACTTCCTACAAAACCACCTACTAATACTGCAACCGCTCCTATTAATAGGGATGTTCTACTACCATGAATAACTAAACTAAATACATCTCTACCAAAATAATCTGTACCAAATAGATGTTGCATAGACGGTGCCTGTAAAATTCGATCCGAAAACATTTTTGTTGGAGGATATGGAGCAATCCACAGAGGTACGATGGCACATGCAACTAAAAAAGCAATCACTAATAAGGAGAAATAAATGAAAAGTTTCTCCATTCGAAACGCACCAAATGTACGCTTTTTTAACTTTATCAACGGTGAGACAACGGATTTTTCTTGTGCTGGCGCAATTTCCCTCATATACTCATCTTCCTCCTAACTGGCCTCTTCGAATTCTAGGATCTATAACCGAATAAGAAACATCTATACATAAGTTAATGACGACATATACAATGGCGATGAAAAAAACAACCCCTTGAATAATCGGAAAATCCTTCGCCATAATTGCATCAGCAACCATTCTTCCAATTCCTTGTCTAGCAAAAACCGTTTCTATTACAACCGTACCACCAAGAAAATCACCTATAATAACACCAATCATTGTAATCGCAGGAATTAACGCATTACGTAGAGCATGCCGGTACATCACAATTCTTTCAGACAACCCTTTCGCCCTAAGTGTTGCTATATATGATTCATTAATCACTTCTAACATGCTATTTCGAACGACCCTAACGATAAATCCTGCTCCAACGAGCCCTAATGTTATTGCTGGTAAAACAAGTGATATAATTCCCTCGGATCCCATTGCAGGAAACCACCCCAATGAAATAGAGAAGATTAAAATCAACAAAATACCCGACCAAAACGTCGGCATCGATATTCCAAACAAACCAATAAGACGTGCAACATAATCAATAAAACTGTTTTGATGAATTGCTGCTAAGACACCTAAAGTAACACCAACTAAGATCGAGATGGTAATGCTAGCCAGTGTAAGCATTAGTGTTGCTGGAAACTGTGTAATAATTTTATCCATAACTGGCTCCCCGTCAATAACAGACTGACCAAAATCACCATGCACCAAATCTGTAACGTAATTAGAAAACTGGACATAAAACGGCAAATCCAACCCCAGCTCTTTACGCAAGTTTTCGGCCATTTCAGGATTACCTGCATTTTCAGCAAGTAGAGTATCTACTACATCTGTCGGTAGAAAATAATTGATCGAAAATACAACGAGTAAGGAGCCTAAAAGTACAATAATTGCTGTAATGCCTCTGTTTATTAATAGTTTTAGCATTCGCACACCATCCTCTCTTAATTATTTATAGATATTAAAATACTTATACACTTACCGTTTCTAAAGCATCTTTCAAATGCTCTAAACCAACCTCGGTTACAGCTCTATAAACATTTCCTTCACCGATTTCAACAACTGGTACATGACGAACGCCATATTTGGTATCTAAAATATCGCGGAATTCATCGTGATTCGTCACATCTACTGTTTTATAAGCAATATTTTGCTCTGTTAAATATTCCTTTACTTCGTTGCAATAACTACATCCTTGTTTGGACCATACGACTACTGATAGATTTTGTGCCATGTTTTTTTCCTCCAATTTCAAGCATGAACTGCTTGTTTTAATAGATTTTTTGGACTTAATAATTCAAAGGAGCGAAGGCGTTGTTCCGAATTTGGAATTGGCGTATGCAAGATAAACTCATCTACACCGTATGTTTGATGCAATTCATCTAAAGTCTGTTTCACCTGCTCCGGTGTTCCATAGATGATATTTGCATCATATTGTTTCACTTCATATGCTTCTCCGGACTCTTTTCCGAACTTCTCTGCTTGTTCTTCAGTTTGTAATGATAATGTACGACCACTTGCCAAATGGACTTTGATAATTTTTTGATTGCTAGCAAGTTCTTTAGCTTCCTCTTCGGTAGATGCTGTAATAACCGTGACAGAAACGATAAAAGTTCCTTTTGGATAAATTGCTCGATACAAATTAGAAGCCTCTTTTAAAATTTCGTTATCCGCATTTATAAATCGTGCAAAAGCAAATGAAACTTTTAACTCTGCGGCTAGTTTTGCACTATTTGGACTTGCGCCTAACAAATAGGTTTCTGGTTTTACAGGAGGTATCGGAGTTGCTTGAATACTAGCAAACTCATGCGTTTCGGGAACATTATCATCTATAAGTTGTTGTAAGAAAGCAAGTCTCGTTTCAAAATCTTCCCCTGTGTTCACCGTTCCATATTGTAATGCTTTTGTTGAAAGGGGTAATCCTCCCGGTGCTTTTCCGATTCCAAGATCTACTCTTCCAGGTTCAAGTGTGGACAGTACATTAAAATTTTCCGCTACTTTATATGGACTGTAATGCTGCAGCATAACTCCACAAGAACCTACTCGAATCGTTTTTGTCTTCGCTAACAAATAGGAAACTAAAACTTCAGGAGATGAGCCCGCGACTGTATCTGAGTTATGATGTTCCGATACCCAAAATCGTTCATAGCCCCAGCTTTCCGCTTTCTGAGCTAAATCTACTGTTTTTTGTAAAGTATCATAATTAGATACACCTTCAACGACCGGACTTTGATCTAAAATTCCTAATTTATAACTCATAATTAAACCCTCCAATTAAACCAGCTGTTTCGTATACCGACTTTCCAAAAATGGAAGACCTAAGTTTCCTCTCAACGTATCTGCCTCATATTCTTCACGATATATACCACGTTGTTGTAAAATTGGGACAACTTTCTCCACAAAATCGTCTAATGTGTGAGGTGCCTGCGTTGCAATGATAAATCCATCCGCACCACGTTCTTCAAACCACTTTTGTACTAAATCTGCAATTTTTTCCGGTGTTCCGATAAACTCTGACCGCGGAGTTGCTTCTCTTAGTGCCACTTGACGAAGTGTCAGCTTTTGCTCTTTTGCTTCTTGTTTAATACGATCTGTATGGCTTTGGAAACTATTCTTCCCAATGTCTCCTAATTCAGGAAAAGCCTCGTCTACTGGATATTGAGAAAAATCATGATGATCGAAGTAACGACCTAAGTATGCTAAAGCTCGATCAATCGATACTAAATTAGCAATCTCTTCATATTTTTTTTCTGCTTCTTCTTCCGTATCCCCAATAATAGGTGAGATACCTGGGAAAATATTTAACTGATTTGGATTTCTTCCAAACTCGATAGTTTGTTGTTTAACGTCTTCATAGAAATTTTTTGCAGATTCAAGCGTTGGATGCATGGTAAAAATAGCATCTGCTCCCTTTGCCGCAATTGTCTTTCCTGGCCCTGATGAGCCCGCTTGAAATACTACCGGTTGCCCTTGTTTAGAACGTCCAATATTTAATGGTCCTTGTACAGAGAAATATTCCCCTTTATGATTCAAATGGTGTAATTTGGATGGATCGAAAAACACATCCTTTTCTTTATCCCCAACAAATGCATCATCGTCCCAAGAATCCCAAAGACCTCTTGTTACTTGTAAATACTCTTCTGCGATTTTGTATCTCGTTGCATGATCTGGATGCTCTTCAACTGTTTTATTAAAATTAAGTGCAGTACTTTCTAAAGGAGTCGTCACCAAATTCCATCCTGCACGTCCTCCACTAATATGATCGAGAGATGCGAATTGACGTGCAACTGTAAATGGGTCACTGTAAGAAGTGGACACGGTACCTACCAAACCAATACGAGAAGTTACAGCGGCAAGTGCCGATAAAATGGTCAAAGGCTCAAAACGATTTAAAAAATGTGGAATCGACTTTTCATTAATAAATAATCCATCTGCGATAAAAACTAAGTCAAACTTTCCTTCTTCTGCTTTTTGGGCTTGTTGCTTATAAAAGTCCAGACTTACACTCGCATCTGTTTGAACTTCTGGATGTCTCCAGCCAGATATGTTACCGCCAACTCCATGAATGATTGCACCAAATCTAATTTTTCTATTGTTCGCCATGTGATTTCCTCCCATTTTTATACCTAGTTAACTGATATGATTAATATGCGTTTTGTATTGAGTCTTATGCTAACACTTTAAAGAGGTGAATTGCAATACGTTTACTGATAGAAAAATTTATTGTATTGATAGAGAAAGTCTATTGATGTAATGGAAAGCTTTCGACAGATTGATTGATATCTTTCCATAATTGCCACTTCCTTACCTCTTGATTTGTATAAGTAAGAAAGACATGCTGCTTTATTTGGATTAAATGTGCGACATCAATTTCGATCAGTTCTCCACTAGCTAGTTCATTTTTGATGCATAAATAAGGTAAAAATCCAATGGCACAACGGTTTTTAATAATGGATTTCGCTACTTCTAAATGATCCACTTGGAATTCAATTCGCGGTTCCACTTTACCCACTTCAAACAGTTTATGAATTCGATTCCAATCAAAAGCTCCACACTCAAAAAATACCATGGGTTCTTCTGCTAAAAGATTAGCAGTTATATTTTTTTGGTATTGCAAAGGATGATCTGGATGAACAACTAGCCTTACGGAATTATCTAGCAGCTGCTGTTTTTGGAGCCTTTCATTCGCCGTATCCTTTATAAAAGCTATATCTATTTGTTTCTGCAAAAGTTTTTCAATTAAAACGTCATTTGGTGCTGATATGAATTTAAAACGTAATTGAGGATTAGCTTGTTTCCACAATGGCAATGCGTAAGGAATAAAGTATTGAGAAGTAATGATATTAGCGCCAATAATCACTTCTTCCTGTTCATCTCTTTCCTTCATCATTTTTTTCCCTTCTTTATACGTTTGAATAATTTGTTCTGCATAAGGTATAAATTCTCTACCATGCTCTGTAAGTGAAAGTCCTCGGCCGAGCCTTGCAAATAATTCAGTATTCAGTTCTCTTTCTAATGTCTTAATCCTCGCAGTCACAGTCGGTTGGGACAAAAACAATGCATCCGCTGCTTTATGAATGCTTTTTAACTGCACGACATACATAAACGCTTCCAAATGATCGATATTCATTTCTTATCCCTCTTTTCTTATCTATCATCATAATCAAATTATACCTAGTGGTAAAGTTTGTTTTTAAGAAATGAAAAAAACTAAGCCAATAGTATGCGGCTTAGTCGTGACTTTCTTATCAAGAATGGCGGTTGGTTGCTTTCTTTATAGAAATGATCGCTCTCAAGGTGGAGTTGGTTGCTTTGGTGATTGTTTTGATTGCTTCCAACTTACATTCGGTTGCCCTTTTCCATTTTCTGACTTTTATTTCACCAATCTTAAAAAATCTTGTTCTCCTACAATTTCAATTGGGTATCCTTGTTCGATCAATGCTTCAACTTTTTGCATTTTCGTACTTTTAATACCTTGTACATATTTATATAAATCTTGATCTCCAACTACTAAAAAGTTTGTTGTCCCGTCTACTTGCCCTTTACAAATAGCACCACAATTTGTTGCATACTGTGCAGCTATCGGTCTTGTCATGGACACCATTTTTCCTGTAAAGACAATATTAGCTCCGTAAAATGGATGCTTTGTATTAAGCGGAATACTTTCTGCCACAATCGAGTGTAATGATGCATCGCCGGAACTCTTTCTAGTGCGAGTCGTTTTATTATTTAAAGAGGCCGGGTTGCCTAATTTAAGCTTATGCAAAGCAGAAAGCTCTTGGATAGAACTTGTCTGTGTTTTTTTCATCGCTTCTAGTGTGATGATTGCAGAAGCTCGAGCGTCTTCCAATGCATCATGATGTCTAAGGCTAATGTTTAAATAATTTGCGACTGTAGAGAGTTTATGATTGTACAAATTTGGCCAAACTTTTTTCGCGATTCGGTAAGAACATCCATATTGAAAGTTTGGCTCTGGTTCGTGAATCCTTTTTAAAGAATCTCGTAACACCCCTATATCAAAGCTTGCATTATGCGCAATGATCATTTCCTTATCGATATACTGTTTAAAATTTGGCCAATATTCTTCAAATGTCGGTGCATCATGTACCATATCTTCCGTAATTCCATGAATTTTCGTATTGTAATAGTGAAATTCACTTAATGGGTTGATCAATGTATGTATTTCTTCTGCTATTTTACCGTTTTTTACCTTCACTATGCCGATTGAGCAAACACTAGAACGAACACTATTTGCAGTCTCAAAGTCTATTGCCACAAAGTCCATTTCTTATCCCACCTTACTGTTGTTCGAATCTGTTTATTATCTCATAGTTGAGCGTCGACTTAAAACCCCTTGCAATTATGCAAGGGGTCGATGTTACTATTCCGTTAGTATAATCTATTTCTAGGCGGAATTTCATCCAGCCTCTCTTTGATTTCTTTTCTTTCTTTATATTGTTCCGGGGTACTGCGTTTTTCTCCTCCAACTAAAAATGGATCTGTCGCAAATGTCTCTCCGCGGACAAAATGATCTTGCGGTTCATCAAATCTAGCAGTTGACGGATCATCCCCATACGTTAACACATCCGTATATAATACAATTGCCCCTCTTGCAACTTCTCCTGCATAGCGTTCCGTTTCTTCTACGGACAAATCTAATTTCCGAAGCCCTTCTGTTATAGCATCTTCACCCGTAAACCAGGATTTAAATTTATCCATAAATGTGCCCGCTTCATGTGTCGACACCTCAGAATGACGATTTAACGTATATAAATGATTATTTTCTTGCGATATTACATGGATATCGCTTTCCGCATATCCTTGTTCTTGCAGGAGTTCCAACTTTTCATACATCTCTTCTTCTGAACGAGCTATTTCAATTCGTCGATTTGATTCAATGTTCATCGTATTTCCTCCTAATTTTCGTCTTGTTTATGTTATACCCAGCAGACCTTTCAAACTAACCTTTCCTGTCTGAATTTAATCAGATTGTAATAATTGAAAAAAGAAGAGCGACCGCAGCCTCTCTTCTTACTATCTTATATTCGCTTTTCGAAATCCTTGCACCACATCGATCACAGCAAAAACTACACATATTAATATAACTCCCAACTTAACAGGACTTTGAAGCTCAAATGTAAAATGAAACAAATCTTCTAGATACGCGTAGAATTCTACATTCACTAAACTATTATTATTAAATATAATGATCAATACAATTATAGATACTACCTGTCTTACTGTATTCAATATTGCCACTTTATGAGTCCACTGCGAAGTGACAAATTTATAGAGCACTAATATAACTTCTATCACAATTGCAACGAGAACTATAAACCAATAGGAATGTAATACTTCTTGATTGAAAGTAGGGATGATGAACTGTAGTTTCCCTTCTATCTTTTCATATACGCCAATTAAATGAGATGCATTGAAATAAACAGCAACAAAAATTGCAATCCAAAGTAATCCACCAAATACTTCGACTTTAGAAATTTTCTTTTCTTTCCTAATGTGCGGAATACTTTTCAAATCATCTGGTGTCCATTCTTTCCAATTGGGCGTTAATGGTGACTTCTCTTTAGAAGTGTCCGTCCGCTCCAAAATGGCAAATACAATCGTAATCCAGAAAAAAGTCTGAATAGACGAGCTGATCATTCCCCAAATACTATGCCCCATAATAGAAAGAATTGTTCCAAGTATGGCTTCTTCCCCACTATAAGTTAAAATATTCTCCGTAATGACGACTATTAATACAACTATAGCCACTATTGGTATGATCATTTTCAATAAAGTCATATACATATCAAAATATCTAGGTCCAATTAAATGCATCGGTCGATCAGCATATCCACTTGCAAGCAATGCTGGATTTCCTAAATCTTTAAGGGCTTCCTTCACTTCTTTCTCGGTGTAATCTTCAGGTAACATATCCTCAATAGTTGACCTTAGTTCCAGCGCGATGTCCTCCCGGTTCTTTTCAGGAAGTCTGCGTGTTACTTCCTGTATATAAATATCAATCAGGTGCATTTTGCCCATCTCCTTTCAATAGTTTTTCAAGTTCTCTTGTCGTTTTTTCCCATTCTTCTTTCAGCTGCTCTAAAACTTCTATTCCATATTCGCTTAAAATGTAGTATTTTCTCGGTCTACTTTCCGTTGTATCCCAACTGCTTTCGACCAGTTCTTGTTTTTCTAAACGTCGAAGCAAAGGATATAAGGTGCTTTGATCAATCGATACACCCGACTTTTCCAGTAATTGAACTAAAGAGTATCCATATTGAGGGGTTCTAAGCTGGCTCAAAACAGCCAGTGTCAGCGTTCCTCTACGCAATTCTGTTATCAATGAACTTAGTAATTTGCTCATATTCCACCTCACATATTTATACTATATGTCGTACACTATATTTATACTGTGTATAATACACTATTATGCAATTCATAGCAATTTTAATTTACAAAGTAAAAAAAGCCGTGAATTTAATCACGACTTTTTTTTGCATTTTCTTTATTTGCGATCCGAAAATTCTTGATCGTCTCCATCTGAAAATTCAACTTCCAAATCAAATTCTGTGTAGTCTTCTACTCCAAACGCTTTAGAAACCTTCTCAATCACTTCGTCTTTATTCATACCTTTCGTTAGAGCAAGTTCTTTAAAGATTGGTTCCAACTCAGCGTATGCTTCATTACCAGTCAATTTCTTAGATTCTAACTTGTTTTCATATTCGGCTTCGGTTTCGGATACATCTATATCAAAGGAAGCATCAATTGCATCTTTCTGATCGGCTGTATCAATATCTAAATCGAATGATTGAAATCCAAATTCATTTTGCATGTCACTATTTGAAGGTGCATCTTTTACTTCTTCCTTTTCTCCACATGCTCCTAGTAAAAGAGCCGTTGATAGTAATGTACTTCCAATTATTGTGTATTTTTTTGTTTTCATCCTAATTCTCCTCACATATTACGTAATTACTCGTAAAATTAGTTATTTCCATCACAAATGATTAATAAACATCTAGTGATATTACTTAACCAGGATAACGTTTTTCACTAGCTGATGTTGACTTCGTAGAGTCTTTGTTTTCTTCATCTTTTACTTGTTCATTCAATTCTTCTACCGGAATTGGATCTACGTTTTTCATATCCTCATCTATATCAAAAATGCTTTCTTTTTCTGTGTTCACCAAATCAGGGTTGTCTAATATACGACCAGCAATATCCTGTTTCTCACGATCTGCATTTGGTTTCTTTGTCATATGAATCTCTCCCTTGACTGTTTTTATTTGTTTAGCCTATTTTTAGAATATTAAACATTGTTCCTCTTCTATGAAAATTATCCACAGCTTATAAGTTCTTCAAATAAGAAAAGTGCCCATGATCTAGCAAATGGGAACGATGAATGGAATGACGCACAATCAATATAGATAATGTGTCTTACTCAAACGCAATAAATCCAATAAATGGCTAAGGGCAACTAATCGGGCATGGAAAGCAACCAATTCTACTCGGAAAGCAACCAAATCACAGCGAAAGCAACCAGTTCCGCACGAGAGCAACCAAATTACTGGTGAAGGCAACCAATGCTTAAAGTAGCTCTTTACTTGGATTGAGACGACGATGCCTACGGCGCATTATCCCTATATTACGTACAATAAAAAATGTGATACCCCTAACGTCACTTTTAAATAATTTTCTACATGTCTAAACTTTTATAGTTTCCTAAGCATAAAAAAAGCCGTGGCTTCCATCACGACTTTTTTCTTTATTCTTTTTTCGTATCCTTATACTCTTTTTCTTCACCATCGGAATATTCTACTTCTAAATCGAACTTCGTATAATCTTCCACTTCAAAAGCTGTTGATACGTTTTCAATCACTTCGTCTTTAGTCATTTCTTTCGTTAATCCGAGATCTTTTAATATTGGCTTCAGTTCATCGTATGCTTTATCCCCTTTAAGTTTTTTAGGTTCTATACGGTTCACATATTCAGCTTCAATATTCGATCCATTCATCTCAAGATACGCCTCGATTGCTCCTTTATGGTCCTTAGTATCTACCTCTAACTCAAAAGAAGTAAACCCGAGATCTGTTTCCGCTTCTTCTGGCGTTTGTGAGCCTTTTACTTTATTATCGGCTCCACAAGCCCCTAATAGTAGAGTTGCTACCAATAGTATACTCCCATAGATTGAATACTTTTTCATTGCAATTATGACTCCCCTCTCTTGAAGAACTTCTATCTATAGCTATAGCCAAGAAAAGAGAAATGTAACCATTTTAGATTTCACCTGTAAGAAAAAGAGCTTATTTAAAGAGTTTTAGTAAGACGTTCCTCCATTTGATTGGATTAATCGGGCCTGAACGGGCTATGAGCAAAGAAACTTGCGCCATTGTAATCGGTAAAGAAGTTTTTTTTCGCATTGCCAAATATTTAGGTTCCCACCCGTCAGCGTATTTTTCTTTAAACATCTTCAGCCCTTTAAAATGATAAAATGCATGACCATATAAGAAAATTTGGTAAGCAATCTTTTCCGTTAAAAATGAATACTTTGAAAGACCCACGTTTGCCAAAGGCGCCATTCCAAGATTAAATTTTTCATAGTTTTCTTCTTTGTACCATTCAAAAAGTTTAATAAACATGTAATCCATCGTTGCATTTGGGGCGGTTGATCCATAACGCATCAGATCTACGGAAACCATTTTATCCCCATCGTAAGCGGGCATTATATTGCAAAAAGCAACAAGTTCCCCTTCTTTATCCGTTACTATTGCAATTGGAACAGATTTTAAATATGAAGGGTTAAACCATCCTAAAGAGAATCCTTTTTCTTTTCTTCCTTCTAGCCATTCATCGGAAATAGGTTTTAACTTTGCAAGAAACTCACCCGTATGAGGAGGCTGAGTTACTTGAAAATGATACCCTTCTCTTTCGAGTTTATTTTTATTGGCACGTAGATTTTTCATTTTCTTACCTACTAGATCGAATGAAGAAAGATTTACTAGTGCCTCTTCGCCTAGCTTAAAAAAGTCATATCCATTTTCATGTAGATAAGGGAACATCTTCGAGGTAACTTGATAATAAACAGGCGTGTACCCATATAAATTTGCCCGATCATGAAACTCTTCCATCGCTTGGAGAATATCTTTTTTCTCCCCAACTAGATCACCTAAAACAATCAACTTATCCGAATACTTTTGAAAAGCTAGCATGACTGTTTTGGAGTGATTCCAATAAATATATTTATCATGTAAGAATATTAAATGAGATAGCACTGTACCTTCATATTTTTCAAGATGCTCTTTTATTTCACACTCATGACTTTCGGATTTTTCAAAAGGAAAATATCGTGGTTTCGCAAGTAAATAACCGATAGACATATACACCATCGCTAGAATGATTCCCACCGCTGCACTTATTAATAAATCGGTGGAATCCGTTATAATATAAGGTTGCAATTTCACTGGGATAGTAATATGAGAAGACGGCAAGTTGACGTATCCAATAAATATAAAGAAACCTAGTATAATCGCGATTCCTATAATATCAACTAATGATTTGCCCCAAGTAGGAACTATATTCTCTCTATAGAACTGCTTTTTGGATAAAAGAAGTATAACAAATACAACTAATACAAAAATAGCATCTTCGTAGTCAAACCATTTGGAGAGCGAAAATACTGCTGCCACTATTAATGTCACAAGTGTTAAGGTGTATGCCCACTTCACTCTATACTGTATCCCTCTCGTCAACATTAAGAGAGAGATGCCTAAGCCAACCGTAAATTCGTGAGACATATTCATAACAGGCAAAGCCAAAATTTCATTTGCCATTTTTATCCTCTCTAATGCGGCAGGAATAGCTGCCGATGCTAGTAAAATAACACCAGCTAATAAAACAAAAACAGTAACCATCCAATGGCTGACGTTTTGTAAAATAGTAGTTGGAATCCTATTTAGCTTTTGGTTCAATTCTGCCCAAAAATATAATAATAAAGTGATAGTCCCAATTAGCGCGGGAATAATAAAATAACTGATGCGATACAACAGCAAAATTAATAAAGTTGTCTCAGTAGGAACCCCAAAACCCTCCATACCAAGCAAATACATTAAATCAAACGAACCTATTCCTCCAGGTAACATACTTATAATTCCTGCAAAGGAGGCAACAATAAACGTCGCAAACATACTAGATATCGGGACCGAAATACMTAGAAAATAAGTAATTATATAAATCAATCCAAAAGCAGAGCACCACTCTAACAAAGATATGACTGCTAAAGTAAGGATATCATTCTTACTAATAAGTTCTGGAGTGGTGCCTGCCTTATGCCTTTTTACACTTACAATTAGAATTGGTAAATATAATGCTAATCCTATTAATGCTATATGAATCCATTTAACTTCTTTAAAAATAGGTGTTTGAATAATCCCAAGTAGTGGAAGCCAACTTAATAACGACATACCGGACAAATAAAATAACGTAATTAACCCGATTCCTTTCACAAGCGTCTTTTTCTCGTGACCGTATCGACTATAAAAAAGAGTACGGATGACCATCCCGGCTACTCCACCAAAACCAATAAAATTAGAAAGTGCATTAGCAGTCCAAGAGTATATTACAGTCTCTTTGATTGATGCCTTTATTTGTAAATTACGTTTTAATACAAAGTCATATAAAATCATTGGCAGTACTGCAATGCAACCCGAAATGATAATAATGACAAGATGGCTCCAAGCCAGTGCATTAAAGTTATTTTTTAAAAGCGAAAAGTCCAAGTTTTTAAGTGCTTGATTGGATTCAAAATAGAATACGATTAGTATCAAAAGTGGAACTAATATTTTTATAAGACGTGAAAACCAAGGCATTTTCCATAATTGTCTCAAAGTTTATCACCCCAATACTTTGGTATGTTCTCCACTTCAGTGTAAACGTTGTTATCTCATTTATAAAGACAAAAAAACCAAGCAAAATTATTACTCTTGCTTGGTTTTCTCCGAATTATGTCATTTGACATGTTCATAGTACATATTCAAATCATTATAGTATTTATTCAATGAAGAAGTGGACACATTAAACGATTCCGCAATTTCTTTAATCGTCATCTCTAGCGGTTCAAAAAAGCCATTTTCCTGACCGAACCTGATGGCACCTGCTGAAATTGCGACTTCTTTACGCGCATTTGGTTGCTGTTCTACTAAATAATCTTCCACTATTTCTACAAGCTTATGATATTCTCGATTATTTTTCTCTAAGAAATCTATTGCAACTTGTAAAACTCCCGCTTCAAATTGCGTGTATTCTCCACCTTCGTAACCATTTTCACCAAGTAAAGTCCACAATGTAGTAGCCTTTTCTTTCAAAAATGCTGAAGCTGATAAATCTTGTTGAGATTCAAATTGACTAACAAAAGCGGAAAACACATTTTGGTGATCTGTCGGGAAGAAGATTAAACTAGAAATTGATAAATAGTGATTTTCTTTCGATGTCCCGTCCGGCAAGATGAAACAATACATATGTACACCAGTAGGTACTGGTTTTTCACCTTCGCGTCTTAACCGTATCGTTTCTTTCGTCAAAATATGCATTGCGGTCATATAATGATCATCTACATCTATTACTTCGCCAACAAACACACGTGGTTCATTCCACTGTTTGATTGCACTCAATGTAGAAGGTCGCACGATTTTCTTTTGTTGTTTTTCTAAGAAGCCAGCCCATATTTCCGGTTTATGATGGAAAAAGAATTCATCTAATACAATCGCTTCGATCATTTCTTCTTCTAAGTATTTATTAAGGGATTCATCCCAAGTTTTCACCAGCTCCTGGAAGGCTGGTACATCTTTTCTTTCTGGATATTCATCATAAAATGTTTGTAAAATACGTTCTAGTTCTTCTGTTTGTACTTCTTCAATTGTAATTGTCTCTTTGGACTCACAACATTTTTTATATTTTTTTCCACTACCACATGGGCATGGATCATTACGTCCTACCATCAAAACACGTCCTTCAATAAGTTAAAAATTTGCTGAAGTCTTAGTTTAACATGTTTTACGTGAAATATTAAGGTGCGAACGACTTGGGGAATATTTCCTTAAGGGAAGTGCTTAACAATAATAGGCTGTCGCACATAATGGGGATAATGCGTCTTAGTGACCACAGTGATTATTGCTGCAAGGCGGACGCTTTCCGCAAAAATCAATGGAAAATTGTTTACCTATTCAGTATCTACTCGCCAAAAACAGGTTATTACCCAGTTTATTCAATAAGAGAATCCAGAAAATGGCTAAGAGCAACAGATCAGTCCCTGAAAGCAATCAATTCTATTCCGAAAGCAATCAAACCAACATGAGAGCAACCAAATCGCCAGTGAAAGCAACCAATTCTCAAATTAATAAGTTTACTTGGATTGAGATGAAACTGATTACGACGTATTTTTTATAAGGGTTGCGCAAATGGTCTATAATGTTGTGAGTTTGAAGGGGAATTCTACAAAAGAATAGTTATCCACATGTTTAGTTTTATTATTTCCTAAAGCACAAAAAATGCCCTTGAAGTCATGAACTTCACGAGCATTTTTCAAAACTTTATTGTGCTGTATACCCACCATCTAAAATAACCGCTTGACCAGTCATTCCTTTTGCTGAATCACTAGCAATATATAAAGCTAAATCTGTTATTTCACTAATTTCTAGTAATCTCTTTTGCGGAACAAGCGGATATAATACTTCTTCCAATACTTGCTCTACTTCGATATTACGAGTTTTCGCTAAGTCAGCAAATTGGTTTCGTACAAGCGCTGTATCCACATAGCCCGGGCATATTGCGTTCACTGTAATACCATCTGTAGCTGATTCAAGTGCCGCTACTTTGGTTAATCCAATAACACCATGTTTTGCCGAGTTATATGCCGCTTTCCCCGCAAACCCAATCACGCCATTAATCGATGCCATATTAATGATTCGTCCAAAGCCTTGTTTTTTCATATGAGGTAATGCGTTTTTGATCGCGATAAAAGGAGCCGTCAGCATAATTTTCACGAGTAACTCAAACTTTTCAGTTGGAAAATCCTCAAGCATCGAAACATGTTGCATTCCAGCATTATTCACTAGGAAATCGATGCGTCCATAATTCTCAACCGTAAATTGAATGGCATTTTCTATGTCCGCTTCTTTCGTCACGTCGCAAACAATTCCTTTTGCTTTGCCACTCAATTTACTTACTGCTTCATCGATTGCATCTTGCGCCAAATCAGAAATCACTACATTGGCACCTGCATCTGCAAATGCTTTAGCAATATCAAAGCCGATACCACGTGCAGCTCCAGTTATAAATAACACTTTTCCTTCCATTACATTACCCCCTAGATTAAATTGTAGTCCATCCACCGTCTACTTTTAAAGTTTCACCTGTTACAAAATTTGCTAGATTGGAAGCCAAATATAATACTGCTCCCGAAACATCTTGTGGTTTGGATAACCCTTCTAATAGAATACGGCTTTCCACATCTTTTTTGAATGCTTGGTCTTCAAACATCTTTTCCGTAAACTCAGTTTCCACAAATGTCGGAGCTACCGCATTCACTCTAATACCTTGCTTTGCCCATTCGACAGCTAGGGCTTTCGTCATTTGCACGAGCCCACCTTTACTGGAACAATATGCCGCCCGTTTATAATAGCCAACGAATGCCATTTGAGAAGCTATATTAATAATTTTACCACTTTTTTGGGCAAGCATATATTTTGCTGCTGCTTGACTAGCAAAAAAAGCTGATTTTAAATTCAAATCAAGTACAGTATCCCAGTCCTCTTCGGTTACTTCCATTGCTGGCTTGGCAATATTCACACCCGCATTATTCACGAGTACATCCACAGTTCCAAATTCGCTTGCTGCTTGATCGATTAAATCTTTCACAACTGCAATATTACTCATATCTCCTTGCACAGCAATACATTTTTCGTTAAATGCGTGCAATTCACTAAGTGCCTCATGCAAAGCTGATTCACTTCGTCCGGAAATAACCACATTTGCATTTAATTTAGCAAAAGTGAGTGCAATATCTTTTCCAATTCCTTTGCTTCCGCCGGTTACAACCACTGTTTTATTTGCTAGTTCAGAGAAAAAGGCTTGCATTATTTCCCCTCATTTCTCTGCAAATCATTTTTTAAGAAATGAATAAGCGTTTGCTCACGCTCTGCATTTTTCTGCTCTGAAAAATCAGGTTCCCAAGTATAAAAACCTTCCCCATTTTTATCCCCAAACTTATTGTCTTCTACTAGTTTCGTAAGTACTGTACCCGACCTTTGATCCGTACTTAAATCTTCAAATAAATAATTGGAAATCGCTGAAAATACATCTAATCCGCCCATATCAGCCGTCATTAAAGGTCCTGTCACTGGCAAACGTCGTCCAATACTATACGTAACTGCTGCATCAATATCTTCTTTTGTAGCTACACCTGCATCGAGTAAGGACTGTGCTTCACGAAATAAAGCGTACTGTAAGCGGTTACCGATGAAACCTGGAATCTCTTTGTTTAATAGTATTGGTTGTTTATTCATATCTTTCATTACTTGCATTGCACGCTCTACTGTTTGATCATCCGTTTGTTCCCCTTTTACGACCTCTACTAAAGGGATTAAATGTCCTGGGTTCCAAAAATGCGTCACAACAAAACGATTTGGATATTGCATCTCTTCCGCTAGTAAACTTGGCTTAAAGCCAGAAGTATTACTTGCAATGACTACTTCTTCACCTATCATACTTTCCATTTTTTTATACATTTCTTTTTTCATGTCCAATACTTCTGGAATTACTTCAATGATAAATGTAGAATTTGCAATCGTTTCTTCTAGCGATGTGGATAAGACTATTTTCTCTCTAATTTTTGTCGCGGTTTCTTCAGTGAACACATTATTATCTGTCATTACTTTTAATTTACTATGTAAGCCTTTGTCGGCATTTTCCAAATCCTTCTCATTAATACCATACACTTTTACAGATAAGCCTGCCCAAGCAGCTGATAATGCTATCGAATGCCCCATCGTTCCACAACCAATAATTGATACGTTTTCCATCTAATCCACGTCCCCTTCATGTTTGTATGTATAACGAAATACACCCAACAAACTTATTATAAATTAGTTTGTTGGGCATGTGTTTATTTCTATTCCTTAAATTCCTAAACCGAATGAGAATAATATAACAGCTAAAATAACACCTAATATCGGCACTACTACTGTTAATGCCCCAAATGCAGGATATGCATCTTTATGTGTTTCACCAGCTATTGAACGAATTGTGGTTACAACATATCCACCCTGTGGCAATGAATCCAGTGACCCTGAAGAAATCGCAACCGAACGGTGCAAGGCTTCAGCGTTAACGCCCAAATCTAAATAATGGGGTGCTAAAAGTGGCAATGCAATTGCTTGTCCACCTGAAGAAGATCCAGTAAGACCTGCAATAACCGCTACTGCAAGAGCTCCACCAATTAGCGGGCTTCCCGGAATATCCGTCATAAAGCCAACTGCTGATGTAAATGCAGGTGTTGCTTTTACAACTCCACCGAAGCCAACAACTGCTGCTGTATTGGCAATGGCAACAATTGCACCCATTGCACCGTCTCCAACGGCTTTTCCAAAGTTGTGGAAATACTTTCTGTTAATCAAGTAAGTTGTTAAAATACCGCCAGTTAAAGCAATGATTAATGCAGAAGTCCCTAATGAATTATGGAAGAAAAATGAAATAACTAAAACAACAAGTAAAGGAACCATACTTAGTAATGGATCCGGCAATTCAGAACGAGTAACCGCTTCTACATCCGTATCTCTACTAACAAATCGCTCGCCTTTTGACATTGCTTTGGAAATCATTTTTTTCAGCCACCAGTATCCAAAAGCCATCATAAATACAGCAACGATAAAACTTACTTCCCAACCAGCATATGGAGTTGTCCCTAAAAATTCAATTGGAATCCAGTTTTGGATTTCAGGAGAACCTGCTGAAGTCATCGTAAACGTTGTAGAACCAAAACCAAGTGCCGCTGGTATAAAGCGTCTTGGAAGATCTGCTTGTTTAAACAAACTTAATGCCATTGGATAAACTGAGAACGCAACAACGAACAAGCTTACCCCACCATATGTTAATACAGCACAGGCAATAACAACCGCTAAAGCCGCACGTTTCATACCAATTTTACTAACAATCCATTGTGAAACACTATCTGCAGCTCCACTATCTTCCATTACTTTACCGAAAATCGCACCCGTTAAGAACATTAAATACCAAGAAGCGATAAATCCTGTAAATCCTGTCATATAGTTCGTTAAAAAGTTTGCTGCTCCTTCTTCTGCCAGCTGCGGGAAAATTGGCAAACCATTAAAAATCCCAACAACTAAAGCCATAAGTGGTGCTGCAATTAGAAGGTTCATCCCTCTCATTGTCAAGTAAATTAGTAGCGCTAGGCCACCAAATAGACCAATCATCCCTAACATAAACTTTCCCCCAATAACCCTTTATATGAATTATTTATTTCCGTATCTTCTTACACGAAGTAATGCTTGTTCAGCATGCCCTGCAAAGTTTTCTAATTGACATAAACGAGCTGCATATTCCCCGATATAGGCACTAGCTTCAGGTGTAACTTTTTGATACGTTACTGTTTTGATGAACTTCCCAACCCATAGTCCACCAGTGTAGCGAGCTGCACCTTTTGTAGGTAATGTATGGTTCGTTCCAATTACTTTATCTCCGTAAGCAACATTTGTTTCTGGCCCTAAGAATAGGCAACCATAGTTTGTCATATTTTCAAGGAAGTAATTTGGATCTTCCGTTAAAATTTCTACGTGTTCAAAAGCAAGACGATCTGCTTCAATTCGAGCTTCTTCGATAGAATCTACTAATAAAATTTGACCGTAATCTTCCCATGAAACGCGCGCAACATCTGCTGTTGGAAGTGTTTCTAATTGACGTTCAATTTCTTTCACTGTTTCTTCTGCTAGTTTTTCAGAAGTTGTAATAAGTGCACCTGGTGATGTAGGCCCATGTTCACCTTGTCCAAGAAGATCTGTTGCAATCATTTCTGCATCTGCAGTATGGTCTGCAACTACTAAAGTTTCTGTAGGACCAGCGAATAAATCGATTCCTACACGGCCGTATAACTGGCGTTTTGCTTCTGCAACAAATGCATTACCAGGTCCAACGATCATATCTACTGACTCGATCGATTCAGTACCGATAGCCATTGCAGCCATCGCTTGAATTCCACCTAAAAGGTAAATTTCATCTGCACCAGCTAAAGACATAGCAGCGATTGTCGCGTTTGGAATTTCTCCATTAATCGGAGGAGTACAAGCGATTACACGCTTAACACCTGCAACTTTTGCTGTTAAAACACTCATATGTGCAGAAGCTACCATTGGGTAACGACCGCCTGGAATATAACAGCCAACACTGTTTACCGGAATATTTTTATGTCCCAAAATAACACCTGGAATATTTTCAACTTCTACGTCATGCATGGAAGCAAGTTGCGCTTCTGCAAATTCGCGAATATTTTTTTGTGCAAATTTAATATCTTCTATTACTTCTGCTGGAACTTTAGAAACGATTTCATTTATTTGAGATTCAGATAGGCGGAATGATTCAGGTGACCATTTATCAAATTTCTCAGATAATTCACGAACCGCTTGATCTCCTCTTACTTCTACGTCTTTCAATGCTTCTGATACTATTTGAGAAACTTTTAAATCATTTGCACTAACTTCTTCTTGTGATTTACCTGCTTTTAATACTTTTACCATTTTATATTCCTCCCTTTAATTGTAAACGCATTCATTTCATTTTTGCATACGTATGCAAAATACCCTCACGAGAAGAATATTCTAAATTCAAGCACAAGTCAATAAAAATTATGTAGTTTTTCGCACAATTAACTCGCCATTTATCTCTACATTTTCAGTATATCCAGAGAATTCAACAATTTCAGCCATTAAATAATTTACTGTTTGTTCGACCATTTTTGTAATTGGTTGCTCCCAAGTAGTTAGATTATATGTTGGCCATGAAGCCATTTCGATATTGTCGAACCCCACTACTTTTGTTTCAGCTGGAATCATGATGGAATTTTCTTTTAAAGCATCTACTACACCAAGTGCCATAATATCATTTGCAACAAAAATCCCATCTGGTATTTTCTTTTCTGCAATAATCTTTTGTGCCGTTTTAAAGCCACCTTCATATGTATAATCTGATGTATACTTGTTAAATGGCATATTATTCTTTTCAATTATAGAGGTAAAGCCCTTTTCTCTATCTCGACTTGTAGAAGTATTTGCATTTCCTGCAATGTATGCTACATCAGAACAACCCTTTTCGATAAAATACTCCGCAATTTTTCCACTTGCATCCAAGTTATTACAACAAACCGAGTAAAACTGTTCGCCGTCAATTTTGCGATTAAAAAGGACAAGTGGAACTTGGCTCTCCTTAAAATCTTCTGTTACATTCAAAGATAAAGAGGCGTCCGTAATAATTACTCCGGCAACATTATAATTCCTCAGCATGTCGATATCTTCTTTCTGTATTTCATCATTGTTTGTAGATACAAACAATACGCTATAACCAAGTTTTTGAAACGCTGCTGTAAATTGCTTTAACACTTGTGGATAGAAAGGGTTTTGAATTCCTTTCATTACTAACCCTATAATTTTTGTGCGGTTCGTAATAAGGCTTCGCGCAAATTCATTGGGTCTATATCCCAACTCCTTCGCTGCTGCTATAACTTTCTCACGAGTTTTTTTAGAAACTGTTGCCCCTTCAAAATAAACTCTCGAAACGGACGATTGTGAAACACCCGCAAGCTTCGCAACATCCTTTGCTGTAACATAATATTTCAAAATGTTCACTACCTTTTTTTCGAATATATTATTTAGACTATACTATGTATCCAACATTTTTGAAAATAGATTTTTATCACTTAGAAACTTGAAAAGAATTACTAAATTTTTTATTTGCTTTATCCACTATATTTATCTAGCAATTTACAATATTATTAAAGATAACAAAATTTCCTGTCAAAATTCAATTTTCCATACATATAAATAGATTCAAATACCTAAAAAAGAAAAAATCAATACAGATTCAAAATTACTATTAAATAAAAAAGGATGGATAGAATGGAACACAAAGATGATAATAATCATTTTTACCAATCTTTATTTGAATACAATCCAGATATTGTATATTTTGTTAATACATCGGGAATTTTAGAAAAAACGAACGATGTTTTTTCCAAAAAACTTGGATTCTCTAATAGTTACGAAATTAACACAATGGACTCATTGATCCCTTCCAATTACAGTCAGATACATAAGGAAGCATTTCAAAAAGTACTTTCGGGCATACCACAAAATATGAATATGAAGTTCTTGCATAAAACCGGTCATACAATTGACATCAACTTAACCATGATGCCTGCTTATTTAGACGGGATCATATTGGGTGCCTTTGGAATTGCAAAAGATATAACGGATCATATGGAAGCCATAAAGTTAAATACCTATTTAGCCAATTATGATTCATTAACTGGATTACCAAATAGAAAACTATTTCAAGAAAAGCTCGAACAAGCGACAATCATAGCAAATACATTAAATCAAAAAGTAGCCGTTATGTATTTAGACTTAGATCGATTTAAATATATTAATGACACACTAGGCCATACACATGGAGACAAATTACTTATACAAATTGCTAAAAGACTAAAGTATTGCTTAGGTGAGAATGCTGTTATAGCTCGACTTGGAGGAGACGAATTTGGTGTTCTATTGACGGATTTTTATACTCAACAAGCAAAAGAGCGCTCAAAAAGTATAATTGAAGCCTTAGATAAACCTTTTCTCGTAGA
Source organism: Psychrobacillus sp. 05T411 (assembly GCF_056396485.1). NCBI lineage: Bacteria > Bacillati > Bacillota > Bacilli > Caryophanales > Bacillaceae > Psychrobacillus > Psychrobacillus sp. 05T411. Next base: position 141,149 of record NZ_JBFTLO010000006.1, read on the forward strand.
CAATTATAATCTTTTCGTTACTACGAGTATTGGAATAAGTATTTATCCACAGGACGGGGAAAACTCAGCCACATTAATGAAAAATGCCGATTCCGCTTTATATAAAGCAAAGGAATTAGGTAAAAATAATTTTCAAGTATATTCATCTTCTTTAAATGCTCAAACATATAAAATTTTTTCATTAGAGTCCAGTCTTCGGCATGCAATTGAACTAGGACAATTAGAATTATACTATCAGCCAAAAGTCTGTCCAAGTACTTATGAGATTGTTGGTGCAGAGGCACTCATACGTTGGAATCATCCTGAATGGGGACTAGTATCTCCTGATGAATTTATACCACTAGCCGAGGAAACCGGACTTGATAATGAAATTGGATACTGGGTGAAACAGACTGCCTGCATACAAAATAAACAATGGCAAGACGCTAATTTACCAAGAATCCCCGTTTCCATTAATCTTTCAGCAAATCGCTTTTTAGATAGAAGTCTAATAACTAGTGTGGAAGGTGTTTTAGAAAAGACAGAATTAGAGTCCAAATACTTGGAAATAGAGATTACAGAATCCTCTTTATTGGAGAATGAAAAAACTGTGTTTTTGGTTCTAGAAGGACTAAAAGGACTAGGAGTCAAAGTGGCCTTAGATGATTTTGGTACAGGGTACTCTTCCCTTTCTTCTTTAAATCGATTCAAAGGGCTAATAGAAATCTTGAAAATTGACCGGACATTTATTAATGATTTAACACCAATTGATACAGCTGATTCAAATTTTATCGCGAATATGATTATTCAATTATCTCAGCAATTGAATATGGAAGTTGTTGCTGAAGGTGTGGAAACTACTGCTCAACTGAATGTGTTAAAAGATTATAACTGCAATACCATTCAAGGTTATTTATTTTCCAAACCAGTGCCAGCAGCGGACTTTGAGCTACTATTGCGTAAAGGTAAATTGATGCCAGAAGAAATAAACACGGTAGATGAGAATTCAATAGAATACGGAAAAGCTTTTAACATAATACTAGAAAATCCTTTAAAAGCTGCGATGACTTTAACACAAATTCGTGGTAATAAAGTAGAACTAGGTACAATGGACATTCTCATTGAAGAAATTTGCACGAAAAGATTGAAGTTTTTATCAGATTTTAAGTTAGCTATCAATCATGAGATTATTTTACAGTTAAAAACAACTATTCTAAATCAGATTGTGAAGTTTGTTGGATCAATCGTTTCCATAACAGAACCTAAACCTCATTTGTATCAATATGTTTTGGAATATAAGATGGAGAAAGCTGAGTTAGCACACCTCACTCAGGCTTTAGATGAATTTGGTGCTATTCATGGACCTTTATGCGATGCGGATTGTAGTTTTGTACACACAGACCGATATACATTTTTTGAAAAGAATTAAGTTAAAAATATGCCAGTCTTCCTATACGGAGGTACTGGTTTTTTCTATTTGCCGGGTAAGATATGAACCATCCCCGCCTGCTGCGAAAATCTAAGGAAACTGCTCACTTACCCAGTATCAAATTGAAAAAAAAATTATTCCAGTTCTTTCGAATGTGAGAAACCAGAAAATGGCTAAGAGCAACTAACTAGTCATTGAAAGCAACCAGTTCTACTACGAAAGCAATCACTTCTTAAAATAACTAGTTTACTTGGAGTGAGATGCCAATTACTCTTCATGTTTTCTAAAAAACAAGGAACCCCCTACTAAAAACACTCCACTAAATAGAAAAATTCCCATCATGCCGACAGAACCACCAATCATCCCAAATAAAGTCGGAGCGATTAACTGAGAAAAACGATTTGTAGCAATTCGAAGTCCTAATACTTCCCCTGTTCGATTTGGAGGAGATGCATTATAGGTGGTCGTCATGGAAATCGGTTGGCCACAGCCTAAACCAAGCCCCATCACAATAGCAAATACAGCAATCAAGTATACGGAATGACTGAATGGCAATAAAAGAAATGCAATTCCAGCAACTAAAATTGACATGAACAAAACGGTATCCCGCTTATATGTTTCCAATAATTTCGGCAATATAAAGCGGACAAACATCGTAGCAAGGCCTTGTAATGCGATAATCCATCCAATTGCAGAAGTCGATAAATGCATCTGCTTTCCAAGCAATGGGAAATATGCGACAAAAATATCTTTCGAATATAAAACAAGTGCACTTGAAAACAACGCTTTTCTTACAAGCGGATTTTCAAACAACTTAAACGAATCAACTAATTTAGTCGGTGGTCTATTAACTCTCTCTGCCACGTTCGGAATTCGGAAAGAGAATACAATGGATATAGCGCCGATTACTATACTAAAAACGTAAACTATTTGGAATGATACATGCTCCGATAAATAACCGCCAACTAAAGGGCCAACAACAGCCCCTAAAGCAACGCACAGACTAAACATACTAAAAAAATAGTCTCGATTTTTAGGAGTAGATTGGTGCCCTAATTGATTTTGCAAAGCAATAGGGATACAAATATTGGCAAGCCCTAATAACAGTTGACTCGCAAATAATGCCCATATAGAAGAGTAAAGAGTAGGAATAATCATTCCTGCCATGGAAACGACAAATCCAAAAATAATTGGCATACGGTTTCCAAATTTATCAATTATTTTACCAGCGTGAATAGAGAAAATCAGTGGTAAAAACGCGAACGAAGATGTTAGTATGCCTATCATAAAAATGGATGCTCCAAATTCGTCAGCCGATAGCGTAATAACTGGTCTTGTCGCATTAACGATTGTCTGAAATAAAAAAATAAGTAATAAAATCCCTCGTAAATTCATATGTATCCCTGCCTGTGTTCTATTTAATAAAATCTCACTTGTAACAAATCATATTATACCAATATCTGATGTTAAGGTTGGCATATACTTGAACTTTTTTCATAACTCGCCAATTGATTTCTGATTATTATATATTTACATTATTTTCACTTTACTCTGTTGATTGTTCCCCTCTTTATGTTCTATTATATAGAGAACATAGATTTAATGGAAAGAGGATATCTAGAGATGACAATCCTAATGGTAGATGATAATTCTGTAAACTTATTTGTAATTGAAAGTATCTTAAAAAAAGCAGGTTATGAAAATTGTCATCCCCTAAATTCTGCAGAAGAATTGTTTCAATACTTACGATTGGATGAAAAAGAAGTACCTGCTCCAATGGTTGACCTAATACTATTAGACATTATGATGCCTAAAATCGATGGAATTGAAGCTTGCCGACGTATTCAGCAAGATGATAGATTAAAAGAGATACCGATTATTTTTCTTACCGCTTTAAATGACTCTAAACATCTAGTAGAGGCATTTGATGTCGGAGGAACTGATTATGTTACTAAACCAATTGATAAATTAGAGTTTTTGGCAAGAATCCGACTTGCTTTAAGATTGAAGTTTGAAAAAGATCGAAATAAAGAGCAGGAAGCGAAGATGCAGGAAGATTTATTACTTGCCATGCAAGTACAAGGTAGTCTCTTAAATGACTCTATAATCGATAAACATTTAAGTATTCAAGTATCTCATTGTCCTTCCAATAACCTTTCCGGAGATATGTACCACTGGCATAAATTTAGTGAATATCGATACGGCATTATTCTCTTCGACATGATGGGACACGGCATTAGCGCCTCCCTTGTTAGTATGTTCATCTCCTCTGTACTGAGAGATACAATAAAAAACTTAGAAGATCCAGTACTTGTTATTAAAGAATTAAACTGTTATATGAGTTCATTACATAATAAAAATAATTTGAATTATTATTTCACTGCAATCTATCTAATTATCGATACGGAAAAAAAAGAAATAGAATATGTAAATGCTGGACATCCACCAGGATTCTTACGTATTGATGGAACGCTTCAAACGATGGAAAGGGGGGCTTGTGCAGTAGGATTATTTGATGAAATTAATGTAAGAAAGTCTACCCTTTTCTATGAAAAGGATATCCAACTGTTACTATATACGGATGGAATACTAGAGTCTGAGTCTATTGATGAAATGGAGACTATTGAGAAGTTACAATTAGTCACTTTGCAAGAATGGAAAGATACGGATTGTCTGTTCCAGACGATTCTCAGCGATATTAACCAGTCTAACCAAAAAGATGATATCTGCTTGTTACTGATCAAAACTACATAAACATCAAAAAGATGGGAGAGGCGGACACAAAGAGTTGTCAAACCCTCCCATCTAGATATATGGAAAAGTTACTATAATAGTTTTCGGTAAAGCGGTTCTAAAGCGGAAAACTCTTCATAAGCACTATTGTATTGACTAACTTTTAAAGTTTCCTTATTGCCTAGCCCGAGAAATCCGCCTTTTGACAAACTTTGGATAAACAATTCATGTACTTTGTTTTGAAGCGTTGCATTAAAATAGATTAATACATTTCTGCAGAAAATTACATGAAACTCGTTAAACGATTGATCTGTTACTAAATTATGTTGTGCAAAAATAATATTCTCCAATAATCTAGTTGAAAATAAAGCATTTTGAGAATTCGTTTTATAATATGTCGAAAACTCTTTCGTTCCCCCTGCCTGCAAATAATTCTTTGTATACATTTGCATTTTATTCAATGGAATTATCCCTTTTCTTGCTCTCTCAAGTACCACTTCACTCATGTCAGTTGCATAAATAGTTGCTTTATGTAGCAATCCCTCTTCTTCCAGAAGAATTGCCATTGAAAGTACTTCTTCTCCCGTTGCGCAGCCAGCATGCCAAATCCGGATGTCCTTATAATTGCGTAAAACGGGAATAATTTTCATTCTAAATTCTCTAAAAAAAGAGGGATCCCTGAACATTTCTGTGACAGGTATGGAAAATCCCTCAATCATTTTATTTAGAAAGCCAGGTTCATGAATTGCCCTTTCAACGAGCGTAGTAATAGTAGGAGCGTTTTCGATCGTTAGTTGGTTTTCAATCCTTCGAACAATAGAAGCACGCACATATTGTTTAAAGTCATAACCGGCTAAACTATTAATTGTTTCTAAAAGTAAGTCCACTTCTAGCTCTTTTTTCCGAATTTCCTCTTGAGTATTCATTAAATCATCCATTTCTATTCGTTAGAAAGCCATACACTTAGTACAGATAGAAGCTGTCCCATATTTAGAGGCTTACTTACATAATCAGAGGCCCCTGCTTCTAAACACTTCTCACGATCTTGTTTCATAGCTTTGGCAGTAAGCGCAATAATAGGCACTTTTTGAAATTCGTCATTTAAGCGAATTCTCCGCATCGTTTCGTATCCGTCCATATTAGGCATCATAATATCCATTAAGACAATATCAAATAATGCCGGTTGTTCTGTTAATATATCCAGGCATTCTACCCCATTATTTACAGAATGCACAATCATTCCTTCTTGCCGCAAAGCAACTTCTAACACGAAGATATTGCGTGAATCATCATCTACAATTAGTACATTCTTTCCGTGTAAGATATTGTTCTTTTCTACTTGGAGAGAATTCACTTCTACTTTTTGAATAGGTAACAACTCATCCTCTATTTTTGATGCTGCAACCTCATTTAATGCGTTTAAAACGACAACTTCTTTTTCCTCCATCTTTGACAAACTTGGTAGATATAATGTAAAAATACTGCCGACCCCTTCTGTACTCTCTAAAGTAATATACCCCCCTAAATGTTTGGCGTATTCTTGACAAATGGATAGACCAAGACCAGTACCACCATATTGTCTCATTGTCGCTCCATCCGCTTGTTGGAATGCTTCGAAAATCAATTGATGTTTCTCTTTAGATATACCAATTCCTGTATCCTTTACTGCAAATGAAACCCAATAATCTCCTTCTTTTTCTGCAAACCTATGCTCCAATCCTTCTCGTTGTACTTGATTAATATTAAGATGCACACTTCCTTGCTCCGTGTACTTAAATGCATTCGATAGAAGGTTTTTTAATATTTGTAGCATTCTTTTTTCATCTGTACAAAATTGATTTGGAATGTTCGGATCCATACTCATAGTAAATTGCAAGCCTTCTTGTTCTGCAACATGATTAAAATTCATCTCTAAATAGGTCGGAAGATTATGGAGGTTTATTTCGCTACAAAAAATTTCCATTTTACCTGCCTCTACTTTGGACAAATCAAGTATATCGTTAATTAATGATAAAAGATCTTGCCCAGATGTATGGATAACTTTAGCGAATTTTTCTTCTTCCTCCCTCGATTGCTCCTGCGCATTTTCTGCGATCAATTCGGAAAGGATTAATATACTGTTTAAAGGAGTTCTAAGCTCATGTGACATATTCGCAAGAAACTCGGATTTGTACTTGGAACTCAACACAAGCTGTTTTGCCTGTTCCTCTAATACTATTTTCGCCTGAGCTAATGCTGTTGACTTTTGTTCGGCGTCTCTCGTTCTTTCTTCCAACATCTCATTAATTACTTGTAATTCTTCCGATTGCATTTGCAATTCTTCTGACTGCGATTGTAAACTTTCCGATTGAACGCGTAATTCTTCTGTCATTGTTTGAGATTCGGTCAGTAAACGCTCTATTTCTTCTCTATCCTTCACACTATTTAACGTAACTCCAAAATGATCCACAACATCCGTGATAAATTGCTGATCTAACTTGGAGAAGTTAGACAAACTTAGTATTTCAATCACAGCAATTACTTCTTCTTCGTGAAGTATCGGAGCGATAATCATCCCTTTTGGACGTATTGTTCCCAATGCTGTAGGTATCAATTGGAAATTATCCAAGTCATTCAATACATGCATGCGTTTTTTAAGTGCATACTCGCCTATTAACCCTTGTCCTAACTCAAAATTATTTCTCCCAACTGTAGCAAACCCATCTGCAAAAGTCGCGCACTTTGTAAAACGATTTCGCTCATTGTGAAATTCTCTTATATAAAGAACTGCAAACGCTGCATTGGCTTCTGTTGATATAGATGAAATAAATGCATTACTTAGTCCTGCTATATTCGTCATTCCTTGATAAGAATAGATAGTATTATTAATACGTCGTTGATGTGAGTCACGTAACTCTAAATTACTTAACAACCCATTTGTCGCTGTAGCTAGCTCCATAATCTCATCTCGAGATCGTAATTGAATTCTTCTTGATAAATCTAGCTCGTTTGTATTGGAGAATGTCGCAATATCTCTTATCGTCCCTATTACTTCTTGTATTGTTTTAACAATAGAGCGAGATACCAATATAGATATACTAATAGCAATTCCAAATACGAGTAGACCTAATATGACTAAACCTTTAACAATCAAGTTGATATCTTCATTTAACTCATCTGATCTTTGCTGCCTGCCATCCAGTTCCGTTTTTCTGAAACTATTGAACATACTTCTTATCGATTCTACTTCTGCTCTCCCCTGATTAATTTCCAAATAACCAGAAATTTCATCGTTATTTCCTTGTCTTTTGAGATTAATAGATGGCTCCCCGGTATTCTCAATCCAGTAGTCAATATTTTGCTTAATTTCTTTTAATACCTCTTGTTGTGCTGGATTGTCCTTTACTAATTGATCCAATTCAGTGAAGGAATCTTGCCATTTTGATTGTGCAATGAGATAAGGTTGCAGATAGTTTTCATTGCCGGTAATAATGTATCCTCTTTCTCCTCTAACCATTTCAAGCACGCTATTCTCTATTTGATGAGATAGCGCATTCACTTTAAAATCATGACCCATGATATAATCTTTATCCGCTTGTAACGAAGCAAACTGCTTACTAATAAGGAAAAAAGCAATAATAATTAGCATGATTATTAATAAATAACCAGACATAATTTTAGAGTTAATTCCTATTTTCACCTTTTTTCCCATCTAAATAAAAGCCTACTTTCTATTGATAATTTATAGCACCTTTTGTTGACGGACAATTCTAAATAGTGGGATCCTTAAAGTAAATTATAGTAAATTAATAGACAAGGAGCAATAAGAGAAAGATTGATTGTTTAAAAATGATGAACATGAATAGTTCACTATACATCCTCAATAATAATATCCTTTATATGGTTACATTCCCATAAGATAATACTAGAAGAGATACTTGAAATGACATATTCTYAATAAGGCTTATGTAATAAAGATTGTATAAGACTATTTTATTTTGCAGGAGAATAGAAATGAAGAAATTATTATCTATTGTATTAGCAACTGGAATTGCAGGAGCTAGTACTTTTACACCTTTTACAAATGCTGAGGCAGCATCTATCACTAAAGCTGAATCTTTAGTAAAAGAAGCAGAGCAACAAGCTGGAGCTTTAAAATGGCAAATCTCGGTAGAACTTACAAAAGAGATTAAGTATCCAGATATGAAAATTTTCAACTTAACAAAAGACGCTTACTTAAATGCAAAAAAAGAGATTGCAAAAGTAAATGCTAAAGATAAAGTGAAGTTAGAAAAACGCCTAGAAGATAACGCTGGTATCCACTATACTCGCGCAATGGGTTACATTGATGCAATCACTTCTGGTAAGAAAATTGTAGATAAAGCAAATCAGTTTAACAAACTATATGAGGCTAATCCAACATCAGATGTAACAGAAAAAAGCTACCATGAATTATCTAGCGAAATTCGTAAGCAAGCAATCTTGCTTTACCGTGTATATGGAAAAACAACTCGTGAGGCAATTTTAACGAAATACAAAACTCCAGGTGAAAAAGCTCTTCAATCATCCAAATATGTCATTACTGCAAAAATGGAGTTAGACAAACTAGACGATTTGATCACTAAAAAAGCAGATCAAAAAACAGTGGAAGCACAAGTATCTACATTCTTTGACTCATTAGATGCAATTGAAGATGATGCAATTATTAGTGACCTTTATGATGCTTACTATGACAACATTAGAGAAGACCAGAACTTCCTTGCACAAGAAAAAGAGATTACTGAATTCTTCCAAAAAGCTACTGAGTATGCAAATGATGAAAAACTTGATGAAACGTTAAGTTTATACAGCAAAGACTTTCCTGGCTATGCGTCACTTAAAGAAAGTTTAGAATCAACTTTCAAAGATTATAATGTAAGATACCAAACGTTAGATTTAGAAGTTCAATACATTACGGACAATACAGCATCAGTTATACATCAACAAAAATCAATTTTCAATACAACAGATTCACTAGAACATACTACTGTATATCTTCTTGAAAAAGATAAAGATGGAAACTGGAAATTCTTAGATTCATCCGATGTTATCGAGGAGTCAGGTGATATTGAAACACCAGAACAATCTGGCACTGATGAAGATACTAACACTTCAGATCAACCCGGTACTGATGAAAACACTCCAGCTACAGGACAACCAAAGACTGAAGACAATGATCAAACGCCAAAAACACCTGTTGCAACTGACTTGATATAAGTATGTAATAGAAATAGATTAACAAAAAAACTGCAGCAATACTTGTAGAAATACAAGTTGCTGTAGTTTTTTTATGTACTTTCCCCATACTAATAAATACACATTTGAAACTTTTCACTTATAAAAACGTAAAAGTATGTATACAAAGAAAGAGGCGAGACTAAAAGTGCATGATTCCAAAGAGTGGTTAATAAAAGAATTAAAACATGTGGATGATTGGGAGAAAGACCAAAATGATTTATGGTTTTGGGAGAAACTTGGTCGTCTACCTTTTAAAATAATTGATAAATGGACTCCCTCGTTCATTCAGAACAAAATCGGCATACTTGTGGATGAGCTTGGCCAATATGTTCAAACAGGTGGTAGTTATTTAAGTTCTACTTCTAAAATCCCTTCCTATTTTCCCGATATGGAAGTACAAACATTAAAAGAAGTAAACAAATTATCAGTTGCTAAAATGGATGGTGCCGCAGAAAAACTTACAGGAAACAGAAAGAATTTAGCAACCATACAAGGGGCTAGTACAGGTATTGGCGGTATTTTCACATTATCTATTGATATTCCCCTTCTTTTAGGTTTGCAATTAAAGACATTACAAGATATTGCTATTTGCTATGGCTACGATCCAAACGACAAAAAAGAGAGGTTATTTATTATAAAATGCCTTCAATTTGTCTCAGCCGATATAGTCGGAAAGCAAACAATTCTTGCTCAATTATCGATGTTTGACAAACAAGATGAGCATGCAAAAAGAGAAATCCTATCTGAGTTACAAGGCTGGCGTGAAGTAATGTTTTCTTATCGTGATCAATTCGGATGGAAAAAACTATTTCAAATGATTCCAATAGCAGGTCTCGTATTCGGAGCATTCATTAACCGATCTGCTATAAACGATATTGGAGAAGCAGGGCAAATGCTATTCCGTAAAAGGAGAATTATCGAGAGACTTGAGAATCATACAAATAACGACATTTCTCCTTAAAAAATGAAGAAATCCTCGTACTTTTCATTCATTTCTTCACATTACTTAAGAGGATATTCCCAAAAATGAATTTTTTATGTGTCAAATAGGATATACTATTACTATAGAACGTAAAAAAAAGAAAAGGAGGTATGAATATGTCAGTTGCTAGTGAAGCATCTCAAGTAAACCTAGATTTTTTAATTAATGATTTGGGCCTTCGACAAGTATCAAATACCGCCCTGTTTCGAAAGGGAAATATCTTAGTTATTTCACCATCCGTTCAAAATAAATCGAACACATTTGAACTTGGTGAATCACTTATGAAAAAATTTGATCCCGAAACTGATGAAGGATATTTACTCATCCGTATAAAAGAAAAGTTCTTAATGGCAAAGCTTCATCCTTTTCAAAGAAAAATGATGACTGCTGATACGGAAAAGAGCACAAAAAGTAAACCTTCATTTTGGAAATTTAACGTCATCGAATCCATTATTCCACGTATTGAAAATAACGGGGACCGTGAACTAACGTACAAAATACAAGCTCCAACTCCAAAACAATTAGTTACTTTTTTTAACAAAGAAAAATAAAAACACTGAGAATATTCTCAGTGTTTTTATTTTTTATGATTAAATTAACATTTTGGTGCCATATTATTATAGAACTAAAAATAGAAAGGAGAATTAATATCGGAAGAGATAATAAGCAAGGTAAAAGCAAAAACAAAGATACACTTCCTCAAACACCTAAAAACCAGAAAATAAAACCCAATAATGTGCAAGAAGAGTTCGCTGCGGAGTTTGCAGAACTGAAAGAAAACACCACAAAGAAAAAAAGAAAGTAACAAAAGCCTCTTTTAGGGGCTTTTTTTGCTTTTCGAGTCTAATACTCCCCTTCTAAATTGTTGTTAAATCATTGACCATATTTCTTGTTAATGCGTATAATATGTATATGAGCATATGTTCATATACAAATAATGAAAGCGAGGTTTTCTAATGAAAAAACAAGAACATGTATTTTTATCTCCAAATACGGTCAATGATGCTTCGCGGATTTTCAAAGCATTAGCCGATCCAACTCGAATCAAAATATTATATTTGCTTTCTCAAGAGGAATGCTCGGTAAGTCATATTACGGAAGTATTGAATATGACGCAATCTGCTGTTTCTCACCAACTAAGCTTACTAAGAAATTTAAGGCTAGTTAAGTACAGACGGGATGGAAACACGTTTTATTATACGTACGACGATGAACATGTTATTACCGTTTTAAATCAAGTCATTTCACATATTGAATGCAAATAAGGAGGAAAATTTATGGGTCATCACCATCATGGTCACGACCATCACCATCACGGGCATTCTCATAATCATTTTGAGGAGTCTCGACAAGGAAATAAAAAGGGCTTACTCATTGCTTTACTTATTACGACCGGAATCATGTTTTTAGAGTTTTTCGGAGGCTTATTTACAAATAGCTTGGCTTTATTATCCGATTCTGGACATATGCTTAGTGATGCAAGTGCTCTGCTATTAAGCTTAGTAGCTATCTGGTTTTCTTCTAGACCCCCTTCATCCGCTAGAACTTTTGGAGGATATCGCTTTGAAATACTAGCTGCATTATTTAACGGGATTACGCTATTTATTATTGCTGGATTTATCGTTTGGGAAGCAGTTGGACGATTTGTAGAACCTCCAACAGTTGCAAGTGGCACAATGATGCTGATTGCTACAATTGGTTTGTTTGCAAATCTTTTAAGTGCTTTCGCTTTAATACGAAAAGGTGATGTAAAGAACAATGTAAATTTACGGGGTGCTTATTTACATGTTCTCGGAGATGCTTTAGGATCTCTCGGTGCAATAGTAGCAGGAATTCTCATGCTATTATTTGATTGGTTTGTGGCTGATCCAATCATTTCAGTCCTTGTCGCTTTATTGATCTTAAGAAGTGCCTGGGGGCTTATCAAGCATTCCGTCCATATTTTAATGGAGGGAACACCAATATCCATCGATCAAGCAGAAGTAAAAGCTGAGTTAGAGAAAATCGAGGGCGTTAACAATGTACACGATCTTCATATATGGACAATTACATCTGGATTAGATTCTTTAAGTTGCCATATTGTCATTGATGACGAAAAGAATAGTCAACGTATTCTCCAACAAGCCCTTGATAAGTTAAAAGCAATATACCACTTAGAGCATGCAACCATACAAGTGGAAACTGTAGATATAAAACACAGTGAATTGAAATGTCATTTGAAATAGTAGCTTGTCAACCGGCACATGGAATATTTAGCATCATGAAGTAAACCCCTTCTTGAAGAAGGGGTTTACTTTGTTTAAATTTTTAAATGAACAGGTTAAATCACCACATCTTTAAAAATTGTGTCGCTCGTTTTCTTCCCTTATCCAATAAATTGGCCTTCATTTCTCTATCCAGATCAAACTGCGTAGCACTATATTCATCAACCGGAATAAAAATAACATTCTTTTCGAGTTTCCGAGAAATATAACGTTCATCATGTGCATTTTTCATCGTGGAAAAAAGGGCTTCAAATAATTGCAGTCCATTTTTTATTTTATGTGGCTTCATTTCCTCAGAATTACCACTTAACTTTAAGCCGACGATTGGACGCTCCTTGTTTCCATTATCAAAAATCCACATTGGAAAATTGCTTAAAACTCCTCCATCTACAACAATGGTGTCTCCTGAACCAACCCGCATTTTTACAGGTTCAAAGAAAAATGGAATGCCACAGCTCATACGCAGAGCCCTAGCAACAGGAAAGCTATCAGGAGATACCCCGTACCGCTCCAAATCGTCTGGAAGCACCATCATCTTCCCATTCGTTAAATCAGATGCAACAAGTTTTAAAGACCCCTGAGGCAAATCAGAAAATGAATAAATTCCTTTCGCCGCTAACTTTTCCAAAAACCAATTTTCTAACGCTTTCCCTTGGTATAAACCTAGTCCCCAATACAAATTCAACCATTTCATAAAGGGGATAGGAAGTACCGTTTTACGTGGATCAAGCAAAGCCTGGAAATCTTGCTCCACCATTATTTCTTCAATTTCCTTCCCTGTATATCCCGCTGCTATAAAACACGCTAAAATGGCACCGGCACTCGTTCCCGCAACCCGTTTAAATTCATACCCCTTTTCTTCCAATACTTGAAAAGCACCAACTAAGGCAATCCCTTTCATTCCACCACCCGAAAAAACCCCATCTATTAACATACATGATCTACTCCCTTTTCATGTCGTTATAACAATGTAAGAGACAAAGAGAGGAATTAGAACAATATTCGATGTTATTTTAGATATTATTCATAGAGTTGTTGGGCTAGTCTTTATTTAGATCGGGTCGTTATGTATTATTTGAAAAAGTAATGAACGGTGAAAGCATATCGCTTTCACCGTTTTGTTTATCAAATATTTAATCTAGAAGGATTATTTTTATTGGTAGGTTTGCTTTTATTCTCATTGTCATTATTTGTTTTTGCTTCTTTATTTTGACCTCTTACATCTAAATCATCTGGGCTTACATCGTATCCAAACCCATATTCTTCACGATCTACAGATTTTCTTGGATTTTTACCTTTTGTCATGAATTTTCACCTCCATGACAAATAATTTGTGCAATTGGTCCATTTTTATTCATGGGTAAGCTATTACTCATATCCACTTTGCAAGTATGAACTTTTTCTAAACTGCATCAATAAAACTTAAATTTGAGATTTCCTTAGTTTTTCATCAAGTAATTGAAATACTCGCTTCCATTTTTCTTTTGATAGAATTGCATACTGATTACCAACATTCACTTCAAAACAACATGACTTTTGTGTTACCTCTTTTAAATAACCTGTTAATCCAACACCCGTTTCCTTATATAACTCTGCCAGTATAGGTTCTACCTGTTCTCTAGATGCTTGAAAATGGACATGAAACATATTAGAAACAGGTATTTGCGGGATAGTTGAAACCGCCTCACATGAATTGAAAAAGACAGCAAGTTCTATAGCGTCGTTGTAAAACTGAGTCATCCTCTGTTCATTTTCATCGAAATAATAATTAGCACTGACGATATATGGGTATAAACTGATCAGGTCCCCACCATGTCGTCTTTTCCATATTTTCGATTCATCAGTAAAGGCTTTGTCACCTGCAAGAATAGCACCGGCAACTCCTCCAATGCCTTTATAAAATGATATATATACGCTATCAAAGAGATTACTAATCTCAGCAGCTGTTTTTTCATAATAAGGTAGTATTTCAAAAAGTCGTGCGCCATCCAAATGTAGTCTAATACCTTTTTCACGACAATACATAGAAATTTTCTCTATCGTTTCATAATCAGGCAATTGACCGCCAATTTCCCTTTGAGGCAATTCAAGTAATATACAAGCAACCTCTTCATCCATATTCCATACATCTGCCAACTCTATTAATTTATCTTTGTCTGCTAACAAAACAGACTGGATATGATGCAATTCCTTTAGCCCATCTTCCTCATGTATTTCTAAATGGCAAAGTGGATGATATGCTACCTTTTTTGAACCTTTATCATCACACCAAATACGTAAGGCAATTTGCTGGGCCATTGTTCCACTTGGGAAGAAAACTGCTTTTTCTTTTCCAAGATATTCTGCCATTTTTGTTTGAAATTCTTCGATAAGGCTTCCATTACCGTAAACATCAATTTCCTGCTTGCCATCCACCTTTTCCAAAGCATTCTTCAAGACTTGTATATCTCGATTTCCGTGTCCTGATACTTGATACTTTGTTTCCTTATATGCCTCAAACAGTAATTTTGTGTCACTCATTCTCTTGTCCCCAGTCCGTTTTTTGAATACTCGCAATGTACTCAATCTACAATAATTCTTGAACTCATACAATCGAAAATTGTACTAGGTTTTATATTTTTCTCTTTAAAGCAGCTTGTACGTATGCTTTAAATACACGTTTTGAAGGCTCGTCCCCTTCTACTGCGAACTCCTCTGGATGCCATTGAAAACCAAATACGAAAGTATGCTTTGTACTTTCTACACATTCAATGATGCCATCGGTAGCTCTCGCAACAACTCGCAAATTTTCTCCTACTTTACTCAACGCTTGATGGTGGAAGGAGTTTACTTTAAACTCATCTTCTTGCAATAATTCATATAGACGACTGTCTTTTTCCACTTTTACCGGATGAGATCTATGTGTACGATCTGCTATTTGTAAATGTTGCATAACAGGTTCTTTCCTTTGTGAATGAATGGACTGAAAAAGGGTACCTCCAGAGACTACATTTAACATATGCATTCCTCGGCAAACCCCTATATATGGCTTATCCAACTCAAGCATTTTTTGTACGAGCGCAAACTCCATTTCATCTAATTTAGGTGTGATCCTTCCTAAGTGGATATGTGGGTCGGCATTATAATAGGATGGATCAATATCCTCCCCACCAGTTACAAAAAGTGCATCTATTCCTTCACATAGTTCATCCAAGTCTCCTCCTGGTATTAGCGGTACTATTACTGGAACTCCACCCGCTTATATGATGGTTTTTGTATAGACAGTTGGCATAAAATAGTTACCATCCTCTTTCACTTCTGCTGTAATTCCCACAATTGGTTTCATCTAAAAATCTCCGTTCTACAAGTATGTATATTTAATAATTTCATATACCCTTTTTCTATATAAGAAAAACGAACTTTTCATTCCAATAAATTACTTTTAACAAGTTTGTTTTCATTTAAGGAGGGAATAATACAATTAACTACTTAAAAGGAGGATTTACATGACAACAGATAAATATGCAAAAATCGATAAAGAGGTTTCTGGACAAACACAAAACCAACAACCTGGTGCAGAAACAGAAATGAATCCCCAACCAATTTATGATGATGTAAATTATAAAGGCTCCGGAAAACTCTCCGGTAAAGTAGCACTTATTACAGGCGGTGATAGTGGAATTGGAAGAGCCGTTTCTGTAGCGTTTGCCAAAGAAGGGGCCAATGTTGCCATTGTCTATTTGGATGAAAATGAACAAAAAGACGCCGAAGAAACAATCGAAGCAATAGAAAAATACGGAGTCAAATCGATAAAAATTAAAACAGACTTAAGTGACGATGAAAACTGCCAACATACAGTTGATGAAGTAATTGAACATTTTGGGCAACTTAATATATTAGTGAATAATGCAGGAAAGCAATTTCCTACAAACGACTTTTTGAAAATTACACCTGATCAATTACAAGAAACATTTTCCACGAATATTTATTCGATGTTCTATCTGACACAGGCTGCATTGCCTCATATGAAAAAGGGAGATACAATTGTAAACACTTCTTCCATAACAGCATATAATGGTTCACCACAACTTATCGACTACTCTGCCACAAAAGGTGCCATTACTGCATTTACCCGCTCCCTTGCGCTACATTTAATAGCAAAAGGAATTCGCGTAAACGCCGTGGCACCTGGTCCTATTTGGACTCCGCTAATACCAGCCACTTTCGATAAAAAGCAAGTCGAACAACATGGTGCGGATACACCGATTGGTAGACGTGGCCAACCTGCAGAACTTGCACCCGCCTATGTTCTCTTAGCTACAGCTGATTCCAGTTACATGTCAGGACAGACCATTCATGTCGATGGTGGTGACTTTGTAGGATCTTAACATAATAAAAGAAGCTTTTTGCATTAGCAAAAAGCTTCTTTTATTATGTTCAGTCATTATTAATCAATAAATTTCTTAAAAGCAAGCACAGCATTATGTCCGCCAAAACCAAAACCATTTGAAAGCGCATAGTTTATTTCTGTTTCCTGCGCTTCGTTTGGCACATAATTCAAATCACACTCTTCGTCTGAAGTTTCCTGATTGATCGTAGCTGGTGCAATGTCTTCCAAAATACTTTTAAGCGTTATAATTGCCTCGATTCCACCTGCAGCACCAAATAAATGACCCGTCATTGATTTGGTAGAACTTACTTTCAATTCATACGCATGCTCGCCAAAGACATCTTTAATCGCTCTCGTTTCGGATTTATCCCCTTCAGGAGTACTTGTCCCGTGCGCATTTATATAAACAATTTCCGTAGGATCGATTTGTGCCATATTGATAGCTAACTTCATCGCTCTTGCTGCTCCATCAAAATCAGGCGATGTAATATGGTAAGCATCGGTTGTTGAACCATAACCAACAAGTTCCCCTAAAATAGTTGCCCCACGTTTTTTAGCATGTTCATACTCTTCCAATACTAAAATACCTGACCCTTCCGACATAACAAATCCATCACGATTTTTATCAAAAGGACGACTAGCTTTTTCCGGCGCATCATTTAAAGTAGACATCGCCCGCATTCTAGAAAAAGCAGCAAAAGATAATGGGTTTATAGATGCCTCTGCTCCTCCTGCTACTATTACATCTGAATAACCGTGTAAAATATTTAAATAAGCTTCACCGATTGCATGGTTTGCCGTTGCACAAGCAGAAACCGGTGAAAAACTTGGTCCTTTAAATCCATATTTAATAGCAATAATACCTGTTGCCATATTACTAATCATCATCGGTACCATAAATGGAGATACTCTACGCGGTCCTTTTTCTAGTAATACTTTATGATTTTCAAGGGTAGTATTAATGCCCCCGATTCCCGAGCCAATATATACACCAATACGTTCTTTATTTACCGTTTCCAAGTCTAGTTGCGATTGATCTATCGCTTGCTTTGTAGCTGCATATGCGTACTGTGTATACAAATCATATTTTCCTAGGTCTTTCTTATCTAAGTATTCTTCCGCTGGAAAATCATCTATAATCCCAGCTATTTGTGTATTAATTTCTTTAAAATCATCTGATTCAATTTTCTTGATACCTGATTTACCTTCTTTAATATTTTTCCACAGCGTACCCACATCATTTCCTAATGGCGATATGACTCCATATCCTGTTACAACCACTCGACGTTTCATATTCATCCTCCTCGTTCTTGAAGGCTACCTTCTTCTAGAAATCTTATCACATAACTCAAAGAATTAATAAGAAAACCACGCTGAAAAAGAATCGTGTTTGTGCAGTATAGGTATAATGCGTCGTAAAGATACTAAGGTGTTCGCCATGATTTCCGCTCCAGGCGGACGCTTTCCGTGGGGCGAGCGGTGAGTCGCCGCCTTGCGCTCCAATCAAGATTTTTTTGTCCCTGTGCAGCAAATGATTCTGAATTGTTTGCTGCACAGGGACGCTTTTTAAAAATCAAAGTTATCTGGATCTGGTCCTACTCGGTGATTCTGATTTAAACTCTCGATATGCTTCATATCTTCCTCTGTTAATTCAAAATCAAACACATCTGCATTTTCTGCAATTCGATGTGCTTTTGTCGATTTAGGAATGGTAATTACCCCGTTTTGTAAGTCCCAGCGTAAGATGACTTGAGCCACAGATTTGCTGTATTTATTTGCAATTTCCTGAAGTTCTTCGTTATCTAGCAATTGTCCTTGCATAAGTGGAGACCACGCTTCTAACTGGATATTATTCTCTTTACAAAATGCTTTTAGTTCTTTTTGGGTCAATCGTGGATGATATTCCACTTGGTTCACCATTGGTCTAATGTCTGCATCTTTCATCAAATCTTCTAAATGATGAATTTGAAAATTACTTACGCCGATTGCTTTCACTCGACCTTCCTTATAAAGTGTTTCAAGTGCTCGCCATGCATCACTGTATTTACCTTCTACTGGCCAATGTATTAGATACAAATCCAAATACTCTAAGCCAAGCTTAGACAAACTTTCTTCGTAAGCTGCAATCGTCTTTTCATATCCTAATTCCGAATTCCACACTTTAGATGTGATAAATAATTCTTCCCTTGCAATACCTGTCTCTTCTATTGCTTCAAGAATACCTTGTCCAACTCCAGCTTCGTTGCCGTAAATAGCAGCAGTGTCAATACTGCGATAACCATGTTTAATAGCAGTTTTTACAGCATCAACTAATTCTTGTCCCTCTTCTACTTTAAATACTCCTAGACCTAACCAAGGCATTTCAAAACCATTATTCAACGTTGTTGTAGATTGTAAATTTTTCATCATTTATAGTTCCTCCAATTTCATCATATGTTGTTTATCTTTTCTTTCGAGCATTCGACTGATACCGGTTAGTATTACCGCAAGTACAACCATTAATGCTCCAATCCATGTAGTATGGATAAGACCAATAGATTCTGCTACAACACCCCCTAAATAGGAACCAATTGCAATTCCCGCATTGAATGCAGCAATGTTCATAGCAGAGGCAACATCAACCGCACTTGGGACAAAGCGTTCTGCCAGCATTACTACATATACCTGAAGTCCTGGGACGTTCATAAATGCAAACAAGCCCATAAAAATAATTGTGATTAACCCAGCAACTTTAAACGGGGCTGTAAATACTAAAATAGATAACACAATCGCTTGTACTATAAACATATAAAATAGCGAACCGATTGGATTTTTATTCGAAAGCTTTCCACCTAACATGTTGCCGATTGCAATCGCAACTCCATAAACAAGCAAAATTATTGCAATCGATTCTTGTTTAAATCCAGTTATTGTCTGAAGTAATGGGGATAAGTATGTGAATACAACAAATGTTCCACCGTAACCAAGCGCTGTAATACTCAATACCAATAATATCCGACTATTGGTCATAAGCTTGACTTGATCTCGAATGGTTGTTGAAGTACCTTTGCGTAAATCGGATGGAATAAGGATGCTGTTAGCGATAAATCCTATTATACCTATGACGACAATTGCCATAAAAGCAAAACGCCAGCCAAACTGTTGACCAATAAATGTACCAAATGGAACGCCTGTAATCGTTGCAACAGTCAGTCCCGTAAACATAATAGAAATTGCACTTGCTCTGCGATTCTCTGGTACTAAATCAGCGGCAATCGTCGATCCTATCGACATAAAAACACCATGCGAAAATGCGGAAATGACACGGGCAACTAGTAAAACTGTCACACTTGTTGCACTCGCAGCAATGCCGTTTCCTATGATAAAGACTACCATTATCCATAATAATAATGTTTTACGTGGCATTTTGGATGTAAGAGATGTTAAAATTGGTGCTCCAAACATTACACCTAATGCATATAGTGAAACAGTAAGACCAGCCGTCGTAAGGGATATATCTAAATCATGAGAAATTAATAGTAGAAGCCCCACGCTAACAAATTCGGTTGTTCCGATTGCGAATGCACTTATAGCCAACGCAAGTAGCGCAAACATACTTCGCTTTTTATCTAAAGTCATTTTTTTCTCATCCTTTCTTTCCTCTGTTGTATTAGAGAGTTTTCATTAAAACTAGTGTAAATCTACCAGCAAATGTTAGTATGAGTAATAAGGATTCAAAAGAAAAGTACGCACTTTAAAGTAATATAGAAACCAAAAAGTTATATAGGTACTTATTAGTTCCTATAAAGAAGGAGAAGAAAAATGACAAAAAAGAAATATAATATATCCGTTGAAGCAACATTAGAAGTAATCGGTGGAAAGTGGAAATGTGTGATTCTTTGCCATTTAACTCACGGAAAAAAACGAACAAGTGAGTTGAAACGACTCATGCCTGATATCACGCAAAAAATGCTAACACAGCAATTAAGGGAATTAGAAGCAGATGGGGTTATTAACCGAATTGCTTACAACCAAGTTCCACCAAAAGTAGAATACGAATTGAGTGAATATGGTTTGAGTCTAAGAAGCATTTTAGATGCGCTATGTACATGGGGAGAAGTTCATATTACAAAAGTATATGGAGATAAGTTTTCTGTCTTGGAGGATAGCATTTTAAATGACAAGCTAAAAAGCTAATGATTTGGTACAAAATTTCTTAGAGCAATCAATTCAAAATCACTTGTTGGTAATGTACTTATTTGCGTTGTATAGGGATAATGTGTCGTACGGTGACCTCTATGATTTTCGCTGCAGGGCGGACGCTTTCCGCTTCAACCTACAAGATTTGCTAGCAAATTATCGTATTGCTTTAAAAATAGATAGTAGAAATGCAGTGGAAAATGATTTTTTAGTAAATACACTATCCAGTAATATCATCCAGGAAATGGATAAGGGCAATCAATTGATGATGGAAGGCAACCAGTACCAAGTGGAGAGCAATCAATTCTAATCGGAAAGCAACCAAATCAGCACGAGAGCAACTAAATTG